>DATHOD010000048.1:0-19045 GCA_035485295.1 Bacteroidia bacterium | reverse complement strand
TAGTTTATATGTGCGTTTTTCTTAGTGGGTTGGGGTATTACTATACAAGTGCACCTAACCCTGCATACGCATACTTGATAAATGCCACGAATATTGCAAGCGGGCATTTGGATATTGGCCACTTTGACCATCCAGGTACTACTGTTCAATGTTTTGCAGCTTTTATAATTTACATACAACACTCTTTATCAGGCAACGGTCCATTATATCAGGATGTATTACTGCACCCTGAAAGCTTTTTATTTACATATAGTATTGTGCTGATATTAATATTGGGGATAACATTCTATTACACTGGGGCCTATATATACCGTAATACTTTAAGTATTGGCACTGCTATTCTATTCCAACTTACGCCCATGTTTACATTAGGTATGCTTGAAGATGGAATGTATATGAAACCAGAGCCCTTTATAATTGTTGCGGGAACATTCCTTATGGCCTATTTATATGTTCAATTTATTGATAAAAAAGAAAAAACAAATGAAACACCCTGGTATAAAGTGAGCATAATCACTGGTATTCTTACCGGGTTTCTAATTGCATCTAAAATCAATTGCCTGCCCATTATTATCCTTCCCTTCTTTCTGATGAGAGGGATAAAACAATATATACTGTATGTACTAACAACAGCCATTTGCTTCATAATATGTATTCTACCTATCATTTCTAAATTCAGTTCTTTTCTTATCTGGGTTGAGAACCTGATTACCCATGATGGCCTTTATGGTAAAGGAGCCCAGAGAATAACGAACTTTCATGTCATCAAAACTAATCTTCAGGGATTATTCTCAACAGACCCTGTATTTACTCTTATTTACCTGGTTATTTCGACGGCTTTTATTATAACAATCATAAACATTTTTAAGAAAAAAAAACAAGACGGTATTTACTCACATGCCATAATTGGCATTTGGTTATTTATCACTGTCTTAATTCTTATTGTAGCTAAGCATTATAAGTTCTATTATATTTTCCCTGCAGCCACCTCGCTTGCATTTGGCTTAATTGTTTCATATCATACTTTATCAATTTCTTTGGCGTCGTTTTTCCCATCTAGAAAAAATACCATCCTTTATTATTTTGCAGGAGCCTTATCCTTACTCACTGCTTTTCATTATTTTCTCGATGTCATCCCCGACAAAACTGCAAATGAGTCATTACCTATGAGCCGAGAGTTTATTCAAACAAAAAAGAATATACCGGTAATTATTGCAACTGAGTTCGAGGCTGCATATATTGAGCCCTCACTATATTTTGGAATTGTTTATGCAGGTAATTTGGCCCCACTCTACCTTCACTTTGAACAAAAGAATTATCCAAATTCATATTTATACAAGACAGAACCCAAACAACTTATTCAATGGGACAGGGAAGCTATAACCCCTGAACTATTTGCTAAAAATGATAGTGTTCTGGTATATTTTAAGGACAAAGAAGAGAATGAAGAGGAAAGTATTTTACAGGATCTTATAACTCATAATGGCTTGAAATTAGGCAGCTACAAAAAAAATTTCGAAAGTTCATCTCCCACTGAAAGTATTTATGTTATTCACTCTAATAAGGCTCTAGCTTCAAAACTTTTTGAAGCTAAATCTGTATTTAGTTCTGACCTTGAAAAATTAGACAGTAGCCATTTAGGTTTTATGGCAGCTGATGGTAAAAGTGTATTTGCAAAAGCCAATCTGCTTAGTCAAAAAGAACATCATTCAGGGATAAATTCTATTCTGCTTGACACCAAAAATCAGTTTGGATTAGATCATCCACTTACGGTAAAACCAAATTATTTTATAGATGCAACTGTATGGAGAAAATCATCAGACAATAATGGCTCAATTGTTTTAAGCGCCCCAAAGTCCGACCAGTTTTATAAAGGAGGACAGTCCATTATTAATTTTG
Organism: Bacteroidia bacterium; assembly: GCA_035485295.1. Taxonomy (GTDB): domain Bacteria; phylum Bacteroidota; class Bacteroidia; order JABEUT01; family JABEUT01; genus JABEUT01. The sequence goes on along the minus strand of DATHOD010000048.1, from coordinate 17,146 downwards.
CAGGTGGAGGTTGGGAACAAATAGAATGCAAATGCAGAATACCAACAAATTACAAAGACACTGTACTTAATTTTTATCTTTACTACAACGGCAACAAAGAAGTTTACTTTGACGATGTAAGTGTTACAGTTTATCCGATGAAATAAATGGATTATTCAATATTCTTTAAGATACCAGCCTGTAAAGCAAATTCATGTGCAAAGTCATAAAGACTTGCGGCAAGCTTCTCCTCACCAACAGCTTTTTTTATAGTATCGGACTGAGCCAGCAGAACCTGGTGAGTAAATTGCTTCATTTCATCTACTAGCATTTCTTTTGTCCATAAATGCAAATGCATTGAGTTCTTTTCCTTTTCATCCCATAGCGAAAGGAACATAGCCTTACATGCGCCCTGTTGCTTATTATCGCTCGATGTCCAATTCATAGAAATGGGCAGGTTATTTTCATCCAGTTCAATTGCAATATTTATTTCAGTCTTTTTAGTCATATTAAATCAATAAAATTGTTCGATAAATGTGTTCAAAAGTAGGTCAAATTCACATATCTGCAAGAATATCTTTTTTTCATGGTTTTTGTTTATGAATTTATCGTTTACGAATGTTATCTTTGGAGCATTGTTCACCTTTACCTGTTTATGCAAAAAACACTAAAGCAGTACGACGATGCTGTAAATTCATGTAAGGACATTTTCATGAAGAAAATGCATGACTATGGAACCGCATGGCGCATATTGCGCGCATCGTCAATTACCGACCAGATATTTATAAAGGCCCAGCGTATACGTAGCATTGAAGAAAAAGGCACCCAAAAAGTGGGTGAAGATGTTACTGCTGACTTTATCGGTATCTATAACTATGCTATTATGGCCCTTATTCAGCTTTCAATCAGGGCAGATGCACCCACCGAACTACCCGCTAAAGAAACTGAGGAGCTTTTTGATACACATGCCAACTATTGTCGCAAACTTATGCAGGATAAGAACCATGATTATGGTGAGGCATGGAGGGAAATGAGAGTATCTTCTCTTACGGATATTATACTAATGAAACTTTTGCGGATTAAGCAGATAGAGGATCATAGCGGAAAAACACTCATCTCAGAAGGCCTGGATGCCAACTTTTATGACACTATGAATTATGCTATTTTTGCATTAATACGCCTTACTGAAACGGTTAAGTTATGAGGATATTGATGGACGATTTCTCCTTTTCGTTTTTCTTTTCATCGCTTTTAGGGATGGTCACACTGCTTATAATTCTTTTGCTTGTTGGCGGTTTGGTTATGATATTCAGGTCATCAACATGTGACAAAGGCCTAAAACTTTATAGATTTCTTCTCGGGGCTGTATTTATTTTCTCTGGCTTTGTAAAAGCTGATGATCCACTTGGGTTTTCATACAAACTAAATGAATATTTTGAAGCTTTCGGGCCATCATGGAAATGGGCCATGCCTTTATCTTTCCCCCTTGCCTGTGCCTTGCCTATAATTGAAATGGTTATAGGCTTAATGGTATTGATAGGTGCTAGAAAAAAACTTACCCTATGGTTGCTCTTTTTAATGGATCTGTTCTTTACATTCCTTACTTATTACACTGCACATTACAACAAAGTGCTTGAATGTGGCTGCTTTGGCGATGCTATACCCATGACACCTTGGGTTACTTTCTGGAAAGATGTTGTATTGCTTGCCATGATTGGGATAATAGCATTATTTCATAAACGTTATTCCCCTGCTTTTAGTAGCAAAATTGAAAGCAGCTTTATTGTTGTTTTCCTGGCAGCATCAATCAGTTTTACATACTACTGCTATAACTATCTACCTGTAATAGATTTCCGCCCATACAAAATTGGGACCGATATTAAAAAGGACATGCAGGGCGTGCCTGATGTATTGAAATACTATTACACTTTAAAGAATAAAAAAACCAATGAAGTAAAGGAATTTGAAAAGTTTCCTGAAAACTATCAAAACGATTGGGACTACCTGAATAACCGTACCGTAACGGTAAAAAAAGGCATTGAGCCAAAAATTAAAGACTTTAATATAGTAAGCCCTGATGGGACTGACTATACTGACAGTGTACTTAATAATCCTTCGTATAACTTGTTGCTAATCTCATCTACAATTGCAGTTGCAGATAAACATGATGACGTTATCAAGAAGGTAAATGATCTTGCTGCAGAATGTATGAAACATCATGTGAAATTTATTTGTCTAACTGCTTCATCTGAAGGCGAAATAAATGCTTATAAGGATCAATATCACGTACCATATCCATTCTTTAGTACCGACGAAACGGTATTACGCACTATGATACGCTCTAACCCAGGCCTTATATTATTAAAGGCAGGTATAGTAATAGATATGTGGCACTTTCACTCTATGCCCGATTATAAAATGTTGAACGAAAAATACTTCCACCTCTAGTGCTCAACTATATTATAAAAAGAACCTTTTACGGTATACTGGTACTATTTGGTGTGCTAATAGTAGTCTTTCTACTATTCAATGCTTTACCCGGCGATCCTGCCAGATTAATGCTTGGGCAGCGCGCCGATGCACAGGCAATACAAATTATTGATAAAGACTTAGGCCTTGATAAACCATTAGGCACACAATTTTTAATGTATTGTGATGACCTTTCGCCTATTTCAATTCATAACGATAAGCAGCCTGATAGTCCCATATACCTTGATACCGCCAAGTACAACCATTACACAACACTTTTCAGGGTATCGAAGAATAAAGTAATGATATTGAAATATCCATACCTGCGAAGGTCATACCAGACGCACAGAAAGGTAATAGATATAATTACCTCTACCCTACCTAATACTGCCGTGTTGGCCGTTACAGCTATTGTATTTGCTTCTATATTCGGAATAATATTAGGAATTATAGCTGCCCTAATGAAAGATTCTATTTTCGATAAAATATCCGTAGTACTTTCAGTGTTAGGCTTAGCAGGTCCATCTTTCTTTGTAGGGTTAATATTTGCATGGCTCTTTGGTCACGTATTGAGTAAGTATACCGGATTAAACACCGTAGGTAACCTGTATACTATTGACGATTATGGTAATGGTAGGTACCTTGACCTTAAGAACCTCATTCTGCCTTCCCTTACATTAGGAATTCGGCCTCTCGCTATTATTGTTCAGCTTACACGTAGTTCTATGCTCGAAGTATTATCTCACGATTATATTCGTACTGCTTTTGCTAAGGGATTAAAAATTCGCAAGATCATTACCAAACATGCACTTAAAAACGCAATGAACCCTGTTGTAACAGCCATTTCAGGATGGTTTGCAAGCCTTATTGCAGGTGCTGTTTTTGTAGAATATATTTTTGGCTGGGAAGGAATTGGCAAAGAAGTAATTGAAGCATTAGAGCGTTACGACCTACCTGTTGTAATGGGTGTAGTACTTGTAACTTCTATCTTATTTGTTATAATAAATATAGCCGTTGATATTATTTACGCAATGCTCGATCCGCGCATTAGGCTTAAATAGAAGAAAGTATGAGAAAAAAGATTGTAGCCGGTAACTGGAAGATGAATAAAACATATTCTGAAGCGATACCATTGCTTTATGAAATAAAAGATCTGCTTAATAAAAGCAAAAAACAAAGTGTTGCCGCTACTATAATAGCGCCTCCTTTTTTATACTTGCACGACTTTTATGAGAATACTAAGGGCTTAAAAAATTTCTTTATTGGTGCTCAAAACTGCTCTTCTGAAGAGTCAGGAGCTTATACAGGTGAGGTTTCAGCAGCCATGATCAAATCAGTCGGTGCCTCATACGTTATAATTGGCCATTCGGAAAGAAGGGCTTACTACAAAGAAACTCATGAAGAGTTGAAGAAGAAAGTCGATATTTCTTTAAAACATAACCTTAATCCTATTTTCTGTACAGGCGAAACAGCAGACAAGAGACAAACAAATGAACAATTTACTGTAGTAGAAACGCAATTAAGTGAAAGTTTATTCCATCTTAACTCCGAACAATTCAAGAAAACAATAATAGCCTACGAGCCTGTGTGGGCAATTGGCACAGGCCTTACCGCAACTACTTCTCAAGCACAAGAAATGCATCATTTCATCCGTGCCCTGGTAGAGAAAAAGTATGGAAAAGAAATAGCATCTGACCTAACTATATTATATGGTGGCAGTTGCAATGAAAAAAATGCGGCTGAACTTTTTTCTTGTCCCGATGTGGATGGGGGACTTATTGGTGGTGCTGCTTTAAAAGCTAAAGAATTTGTAGAAATTATTCATTCATTCCCTAAATGAGCACCTTAAGAAAACTTATTCTTTGTTTTATATTGCTTATAACAACCATAAAATTTAGTTATGGTCAGGGTAATCAGCTAAAAATGTTTACTCCTGATTCGGTTAAATTTATTAACGACTTGGAAGGATATATGGAAACAGGCCTTGCAACTCATAAAGATGTAAAAGAGTTTTTACAAAAATTTAGTTTAGCATGGAAGAGCCCGAAATACACGCACTATTATAAGCAGGCAACTTATGATATTTCTAACGAAATGCTCACCCGTAAAATACCCGTTTACCCTACCTATCAAACATTCCTTTCTGCTATGCTGAACTTGATAAGTTCAGGTGTAACACAAAAACAATTTGACCAATGGATAGCAGGGCTCGAAAAACTTGTTAAGCAGCACCCCTATACTAATTTGAACACATACCTATCCATGGGTGAAAGCCTTTTTGGCTCCAATGTGTTTTTCAAATCACCCACTGTTTCCTGGAGTGTTAGCAATAACTCGTATACATTTCGTTCAGACAGTGTTCCCGAAGTTATTTTTAGTAATGTCAATTTGAAATGTACGAATGAGCGTAATGATACAATTCTTGTTTACGCAACCAATGGAATATTCTTCCCTTTAAGAGGTACATGGGTTGGTAAAGGCGGAAAGATAGACTGGGTGCGCACAGGACTTGATGCTAATGTGGTTTTCGGAGAATTGCAGAACTATACGGTAATTTGTCGCCAGGGTGGGTTTGCTGCTGATTCGGTTATTTTTTGGGATAAATCATATTTTGATAAATCATTACTGGGAAGAGTTATAGAAAAAGATATATCGGAACCAAAGGGATCTGAAACTTATCCTCGTTTTATATCATATGGCAAACGATTTGAAATTCCAAACCTGACTACTGATGTTACATACAATGGCGGCTTCTCTATGAGAGGAAGAAGGTTCCTTGGTTCGGGAACAACCGAACAACCTGCTCAGTTGATATTCAAACGAAAAGGCAAACCTTTCCTTATTGCATCTTCAGTTGATTATAGTATTACAAAGGACCAGATAATGGCCGACGATGCCCACATTGTAATTTTTGTAACTGATACAGATTCTATTTATCACCCCGACATTCAACTTGTATATAATATTGCTAAAAAACATCTTTCTTTAATCAGGACTGATCAAGGCCTATCGCAAACTCCATACTTTGATTCATATCACAAAGTAAATATGTTCTTCGAGGAAATGTCCTGGTTTATAGACGATCCTAAACTGGAATTCCGAATGCTTGAAGGAGCTTCAGAAAGTAAGGCAGATTTTGAATCACAAGATTTTTTCAGGCCCGGACTGTTCCAGAAATTTGATGAACCCGGCGGCACTAACACAATAGCAGATGTTTCGCGATATGCAAAAAGTATTAACAGCAAAGACTTTACCGTTACCGATTTTGGAGTATTCGAACATACAACTGCTGACGGCATACGACCACTTGTAATGAAATTAGCAACAGTAGGATTGCTTAATTACGACATCCCAAATGACCAAATTCATGTAACAGACAGGCTTTACAGGTTTATAACCGACTGGGGAGCTAAATCTGATTATGATGTGATTGACTTCCACTCAGAAAATCCTCCAAGAGGAGTAGATAATGGTGTTATGGATCTTCTTACTAATGACATACTCATAAATGGTGTGAAGGTGGTAATCCTTAGTGATTCAGAAAACGTATATATATATCCTAAAGACCAGCAAATAATATTACATAAGAACAGGAATGCAACATTTGCCGGAAATGTACATGCCGGCCGTTTCGATTTTTATGGTAAGCATTTTGAGTTTAATTACAATGACTTTAAAATTAAAATGAGTAATGCCGACTCAATAAAGTTACAGGCAGAGTCATTTGAAACAGATTCAAGAGGGCAAAAACATCTGGTAACTGTTAAAAGTGCGTTGGAGCATGTAAGTGGAGAAATAGCACTTGACGACCCGAGGAACAAATCAGGTATGAAACCATTCCATAAATATCCTATCCTTACAAGTGATACTAACTCCTTTGTCTTTTATAACAAAAAGACCATACAACATGGCGTTTACAAGAAAGATGATTTCTACTTTAAAGTCGACCCATTTGTTATTGATAGCTTAGGCCGATTCACTAATGCCGGCTTACATTTTGCTGGAACCTTTGCTTCAGCAGGAATTGTCCCTGATATGCGGGAAGTATTAAAACTTCAACCCGACTATTCACTTGGTTTTATACATGATGCCCCAACAGATGGTATAGCTTTGTATGGCGGGAAAGGTAAATTCTTTAGCAAATTAAAACTGAGTAACCAGGGGCTTAAAGGTGATGGATCGGTTAACTATGTAACATCCGTGTCGAAGTCAAATGATTTTACTTTCTACCCTGATTCAATGAATGCAATTGCTAATAGTTTTGTGATTAACGAACAAAAAACGCCACCTGAATTTCCTCCTTTAAAGGGCGATACTGTTTCTGAGCATTGGGTTCCTAAGGAAGATCATATGGCTATTCATGACCTAAAATCTCCATTCTTCTGTTATACTAACGAAAGTATATTCCATGGCTTACTCAATCTTAGTCCTGAACTATTGAAAGGTGGAGGAGAAATAGATTTCCTGAAAGCATCACTTACATCGAAGGTTATTAAATTCTACCAACACAAATTTACGGCTGACAGCGCTGACTTTAGCCTAGAGGCAATGGATAACTCAGGAATTGCTTTCCAGACTAATAACATGAAGTCTGACGTAGATTTTGACAAAAAAATGGGTGAGTTTAAATCGAATGGCGGTGGGTCTGTAGTTAAATTCCCGGTGAATGAATACATAGCCTTTATGGATGAATTCAAATGGTACATGAACCAGGACGCTATTGAATTAAGCTCAAGCAAAAAACAAACGGCTGAGAGCCAAGGCAAAGAATTACAATTCTCAGGTGCGAAGTTCATCTCTACAGATCCACATCAGGATTCTTTACAATTTATTGCTCCATCAGCCCGTTTCAGCCTTAAGGATTTCTTAATTACTACTCAACATGTTCCGTTTGTAGATGTGGCAGATGCGCGTATTACACCTGATAGCGGAAAAATACTTATCCATAAAAATGCAGTAATGGAACCACTGTTACATGCAGACGTAGTAGCCAATACAGTTACTAAGTACCACCATATTTATGATTGTGATATAAGCATAAGCTCACGTAAGAATTATACTGGTTCGGGTACCTATGATTATATAGACGAATTGAAAAATAAAAAAGCAATCTTCTTTAATAATATACACGTAGACACCACGCATCAAACCGTTGCCAATACTACAATACCTGACGAAGCTAAATTCGCGTTAAGCCCTCATTTCAGTTATAAAGGCGATGTAACGTTAAGAGCTAGTAACCAATTCTTATATTTCTCGGGTACAGCCCGCATAATGCATGAATGTAATGAACTTAAAATTGCATGGGTAAAATTCAACGGGCAAATCGACCCAAATAATGTTCAGATTCCTATTAGCCCAAGCACTACAAACGAAAGCAATGTACCATTGGCTGCCTCACCGGTACTGGCCTCTACAGATTCAATGCATATGTATGGAGCATTCTTATCGCCAGTTATTAATGGCAAAAAAGACAATGTAATATTGCCTGATAGCGGCTTCCTGTTATTTGATAAACCAAGTATGCAGTACCGCATTTCAAGTACCGAAAAATTAATAGAACAATCATTGCCTGGTGACTATGTGAGTCTTGATACCCGTCGTTGTATTCTGTATTCTGAAGGAAAAATGCAGCTTGGCCCTGATTATGGCCCTTTAGATATGGAAACAGTGGGTAACATGACAGATTATCTTGTACCTGATTCCATATCAGGTAGAGTTATGGTACTATTGAATTTCTTATTCGATGATGGATCTCTTGACAAGATGGCAACTGACGTTACCAACCTCGGCAATTTAAAACCAATTGATTTCTCGAAAGGTGACTTGCAAAAAGATCTACGTGAATTGATGGGTAAAGAGCAAGCTGATAAATTGATTACTCAACTTACACTTTATGGTGTAGCCAAAAAAATACCTAAAGAATTGACCTCTACCCTTTTCTTCAGTTCACTTAACCTTAAGTGGAACCAGCAAACACGTTCTTATATGTCAACGGGGCCAATCGGTGTTGGCAGTATTGGTAAAACGATGGTAAACAAGTATGTTGAGGGACATGTAGAATTCAAAAAGAAACGTGGTGGCGATGAAATTAATATCTATCTTGAATTTGACCCGATGCACTGGTATTATTTCAACTATGTTAATGGCAATATGCAGGCTATATCCTCAAATAATGACTTTAACAATGCTATTAGCGCTGTGAAACCTGACAAGAGAGAAGTTAAGACCGATAAAGGACGATACACATACAACATATCACAACCAAATAAGAAAACTATTTTCTTAAGGAAGTTCTCAAGTGATAATGATAATAGCAGCGGAGGGAATTAATTTGTCTTGCTAATGGTTAATCTTTATTTTTGGGTGATATAAGCATTTACACCCGATGAAAAAAATTACTCTGTTCAGATACTTTATTGTATTTCTATTTTCTCTTTTTACTTCTGTTTGTATAACCGCTCAACCTTATAATCCTTCTCTATTCAATTGCATGAAGTGGAGGATGATTGGCCCTTACCGTGGTGGACGTACCGTGGGTGCCTGTGGTGTGATACAGCAACCCAATGTTTATTACATAGGTGTGAACGATGGTGGCGTTTGGAAAACTAATGACTACGGTAGAACATGGCAGCCCATTTTTGACGAGCAAGCTACAGGTTCAATAGGCGATGTTGCAGTTGCTCCTTCAAACCCTAATGTGATTTATGTAGGAACTGGCGAAGGAGTAGAACGCCCTGACCTATCTATTGGCGATGGTATGTATAAATCAACCGATGGAGGAAAGACATGGACATTCATTGGCTTATCAGATGCCCAGCAAATTGGTGGACTTGCGATTGACCCAAACGACGAGAATAAATGTTTCGCTGCAGTGCTCGGGCATCCATATGGACCTAATAAGGAACGTGGTGTATTCAGAACAACTGATGGAGGAAAAACTTGGGAGAAAGTACTTTTTATAGATGAAAATACCGGGGCAATACAAGTAACAATAGATCCCACAGATTCTAAAATTGTATACGCAGACTTGCCACAGATTCGCCAGGGAGCATGGGAAAATAGTGACCTAACCGGACCAAATAGTGGTTTATATAAATCTGTAGATGGCGGAACAACGTGGAAAAAACTTTCAATTGGTTTGCCTACAGCACAAGATGGATTGGGAAGAATAGGCTTTTGTATTGCTCCCAGCAATCATACCCGGTTATATGCCACAGTAGATTCCAAAAAAGGAGGTGGGGAATACAGAAGCGACGATGGAGGAAACACTTGGACTTTACTTACAAGTGATATAAGGCTTTGGGATAGAGGCGACGATTTTGCTGAAATAAAAGCCGACCCTAAAAATGCAGACATAGTGTATGATGTAAATGTGGTTGTATGGAAATCGGTTGACGGTGGTAAAACATGGACAGGCTTTAAAGGCGCACCGGGCGGTGACGATTACCATAGGTTATGGATAAACCCAAATAATACAGATGTTATGATCCTAGCAGGCGACCAGGGAGCTGCTGTAACTACAAATGGTGGTGAAACCTGGGGATCGTGGTATAATCAGCCAACTGCACAGTTGTATCATGTAAGTGCTGATAATGCCTTTCCATATAACGTGTATAGCGGTCAGCAAGAAAGCGGTTCTGTTGGAATTGCTTCACGAGGAAATGATGGAGAAATAACTTTCCGCGACTGGCACCCGGTATCTGCTGAAGAATACGGATATGTGGTTGCTGACCCTATGGACCCTAACATTATTTATGGGGGTAAGATCTCTAAGTTTGATAAGCGTACCGGGCAAGTTCAGGATATTTCGCCCGATGCTACTCACTCAGGTAAATACAGGTTCTTGCGTACCGCTCCAATTGTATTCTCCGCTGTAGATAATAAAACTCTTTACTTCGCAGGAAATGTAGTTTTCAAAACTTATGACCGTGGAAATTCATGGCAAGTCATTAGCCCCGATCTAACCCGCGAAACTTACGATGTGCCTGCCAGCATTGGTGTGTATGCTTCAGACTCTATGAAGACGATGAGAAGACGCGGTGTTATTTATACCCTTTCCCCCTCTCCTATTGATAGCAACACAATATGGGCTGGTACTGATGATGGCTATATGCAAGTTACACGGGATGGTGGCAGAACATGGACAAATGTTACACCACCTAATGTGACATCATGGAATAAAATATCATTGATGGATGCCAGCCATACCGATGTAAATACAGCTTATGCAGCAGTTAATTGCATTAAAGTAGACGATTTACACCCACACATATATCGCACAAAAGACGGAGGCAAAACATGGGTAGAAATTGTTAATGGATTACCAATCGCTCCAATTAATGTTGTCAAGGAAGATCCTATACGTAAAGGATTACTCTTTGCAGGATCTGAGCGTTCTGTATATGTTTCATTTGATGATGGCGACCACTGGCAATCATTACGACTAAATATGCCTGCCACCTCTATCCGTGACTTAGTAATAAAGGACAACGACCTGGTAGTTGCCACACATGGCCGCTCATTCTGGATACTGGATGATATCACTTCTTTAAGGCAAATCACTAAAGAATCAGTAAAAGAGAAAACGATTTTATATAATCCGGAACCCGCATACAGAGTAAGATGGAATATGTGGCCTGATACTCCATTACCGGGAGATGAACCTGCAGGAAAGAATCCACCTGATGGAGCTATTATAGATTATTACTTAGCTACAAATTCAAAGAGTGAAGTTACCCTCGATATTTCGGAACATAACGGAGCTATTATCAGGCATTACAGCAGTAAGGATACTATGTACAAAATACCTGCTGTAAACATTCCATTATACTGGGTAAGGCCTCAGCAAATACTTTCTGCTGATTCAGGCTCGCACCGCTTTTTATGGGATATGCGTTATGCTCCACTTCCTGTTCCGGCTGAATATCCAATATCAGCAATTGTGGGAGAAACAGCCCCTGCCCCATCTGCTCCGTGGGCAATGACTGGTTTTTATATTGTAACGCTTACAGTTGATGGAAAGAAATATTCCCAAACCATAGAAGTTAAAATGGATCCTAGGGTAAAAACATCTATAACCGATCTATTAGAACAACGTGATCTTTCCCTTGCTTGCTATAATGACAGGAAGATTACTGTGGAGTGGTTAAAGGAAGTTGTTTCTATCCAATCTCAAATCAAAGCATTGCTTCCTAAAACTACTGGCACTTTAACCGATGCCTTAAAGGCGTTTGAAAAAGACTGTGAAGCCGCTAACATTGGTGGTATCGATCAAAAACTAAAAACATTATTTGATGCTATACAAGGCGTTGATACAAAGCCAACAAGTCAATGCGAGGAATCAGTAAAGGATGTAACTACTGCTTTTGAACAGTTAAGATTGAAATGGGAAAGCTTGAAAAAGGAAGAAGTATTGATTAATGAGCAGTTGAAAGAGGCTGGATTAGTTAAAATACGCTAGGTTGGCATATTCAACAACTAAAGTTATTTTACCTTTACCAGCATAGTCAATTTTACATCTAAAGCCTTGGCGAGTTTCAATAAGGTTTTTATGGTAGGGTTAGTATTACCATTTTCAAGTCTTCCGATAGCTGTTTCTTCAAGACCACACATTGCTGCAAGGTCCAGTTGTGTTAACCCTTTCTTAACCCTAAATTTCCGAATATTCCTGCCAATCTGCTTAATTTCGTCCATGCTTCATCAAAAATGAAGCATTGGATAAGAAAACACCCCAACATATATGTAGGGTCGTATTTTTTATTAGCTTAGCATTTTAGAATTGATAACAAAATCTAACCACAATGAAACAATTACTACTTATCGTGATGCTTAGCTTGGCTTGCTTGAGCATAATCGCCCAGGAGAATATTCAGCCTAACACAACAAAAACTGCCGGTACCACCAAACCTTCAAAGGTCGAAACTCTAAAATGTAAAGGGCTTGTTAATCCTCCAAGTTCTGATTTGAAATGGAGACCATTACTAACCAATAAATATGAAGAGTTTGAGCCTCAATCACCAAATCAGAAATTAATAGACAGCATTAAAGCAGAGAAGTTAAAATTAAAACAGAGTGGTCTAGAAAGAAGAAAAAACTACGATAATATTCAGTCTGTTACCCCAGTTATAGGAGTAAATTTCCCAGCAAATATTGCTAATGGTAGTTCACCATTAGATAATTCAATGGCTATTTCAAATGGCGGTATTATTGTAACACTTGCTAATACAACAATAGAATACTATGATAGTACAGGAACCAATACATACTACCAGACGCTTCTTGCCTTTGCAAATTCTGTTGATGCAAGCATAACAGGAGTTTGCGACCCTGTAGTTCTATATGATGCAGGTGTAGATAGATTCATTTTTTTCTTTCAGCAATCGCCTCTTACTGCTAATTCCAAAATTTTCATATTCTTCTCACAAACAAATAATCCTGCGAATGGATGGTGGTCTTATGAATTTGCAGGAGACCCTACAGGAAATGGCGATGCTTTCGATTATCCTAAACTTGGGGTTTCTACAAGTGAATTATTCATAGCGGGGAACTTATTCTCTGAACCATCAGATGTTTTTCATCAAGCGGTTGTTTATCAGATTGACAAAACTGCAGGATATAGTGGTGGCAGTGTAAACGATGACTATTATACTGGAATAACAGGCTCTCCTTTTACAATACTACCAGTATCATACGGGCAAAGTGGAAGTTACGGCCCGGGAATTTATTTAGTAAGCACTAATTCTTCTGGTGGCTCAACAATAAATCTATATGAGGTAACGAATACTATTCCCAATAGTCCTGTAATGGATTATTGGTCTGTTTCTACAACTGCTTATTCATTAGCAGGAAATGCAAGTCAATTTGGAACCTCATGCTTACTTAAAACAGGTGATTGCAGAGCCTTAAGTGGTTTTTATCTTAATGGGCTTATTCATTTTGTATTCAATAGCGATGATGGTAGTGGTTACTGTTGTATAAATTATAACAGGCTGAATGTTTCGGCAACAACAAACCAATCCAAGCTATGCTATAATTCTGGAGCATATGATTATGCCTACCCATCCGTTGTTTCTTATGCAACCACTCCAACTGATGCCTCCGTAATGGTTGGCTTTGGCGTTAGCGGTGCGGCTATATACCCCGAAGAAGTAGTTGTAAACTGTGATAATACAATGAATTGGTCTACTAATGCAGTTATAGTTCAGTCAGGTCAAGGTTATGTTAGCTATACTTCCACAACGGCAGAACGATGGGGTGATTATACAGGAACATCAAGAAGACACAATAGCATTCACCCTTGTATTTGGATGAGTGGGATGTTTGGTACAGCATCAAATCAATGGGATACTTGGATAGCACAAATATATGACGCCACTTATACAGGAATTAATAATATTTCAACTGCTAGCACCACGAAGGTATACCCTAATCCTATTATAGATATGTTCAAAGTCGAGTTTACGCTTACTGAAAGCATAGACCTTCAAATGAATATTGAGGATATAAACGGGAAGGTTGTCAAAGAGTTATACACAGGTACAGGTAATGCAGGAGATAATGTATTTTCATTCAATAAAGCTAACCTGTCAGCAGGAATTTATTTCCTTATTATAAAATCTAATTCACAGATTATAAAGAGTGAAAAGATTGTTATTACTAATTAATTGGCTTAATTGGTTTTATAGCTTGTTGAAAATTATTTAATTTTTTATTATATATAGTAAATTATTAATTTAATTTTGTAATAGTTCTTTGAAATAATCCAGGGGAATTACATCCCGAGTGCTCAAGATAAAAGTGCGTAATTGTTAAATTTATATACCCTCCCATTTTATGCAATGACACGCAACATGGTGCAATGAAAAGGTTGACAAAAGTTGACATAATTTAGGCATTGCAAACACATGAACATCTAATAATCAGTATCTTACAAAAGTAAAATTGCATAAAGTGTCACCCCATCTTATATCTATCTGGTAATCAGCAATCTTTCATAATAATATTTCCAAAAAGTTGCAAAAAAATGCAGAAAACTGCAATTTTGAAATAGATGCTTCGACAAGCTCAGCATGACAAAAATTTATGCAATTCGTGGCACAATTCCTCCCCCTGCCCCCTCCAGCGGGGGACAAACTTCAAAAATCACTATTCGTTAATCGTTGCTCGAAAATCAAATGGCCTTAGTTTCCTGCCAGAATAGGATTCGGATTTATTTCATCCGATTCTACATTACCGTCTTTCAGACGTATAATGCGATGAGCATAGTGGGCAATGTCTTCTTCGTGTGTTACAAGAACAATTGTATTTCCTTTTTTATGTATGTCTTCGAAAAGGGCCATAATTTCAACAGATGTTTTTGAATCAAGGTTACCTGTTGGCTCATCGGCAAGAATAATTGCCGGTTTATTTACCAGAGCACGGGCAATAGCTACACGCTGCCTTTGTCCACCAGATAGTTCATTAGGTTTATGCATCATACGTGCCTTCAAACCAACCTGGTCAAGAACTTCTTCAGCCCTCTTTTTGCGGTTTACTTTATTTACGCCTGCGTATACCTGTGGCAGCAATACATTATCCAAAGCTGAAGAACGTGGCAATAGGTTAAACGTTTGGAAGACAAAGCCAATCTGCTTATTACGTACTTCTGCAAGGTCATTATCCAGCATCTTGTCAACGCTTATGCCATTCAATATGTACTGCCCACTACTGGGAGTATCAAGGCAACCGAGCATATTCATAAGCGTAGACTTCCCCGAACCAGATGGGCCCATTAGGGCAACGTATTCGTTCTTTTTTATGGTTAGAGTTATAGAACGCAGCGCATGAATTACTTCAGCGCCCATTTTGTAGTTTCTGCTAATATTTATCAGTTCTATAATCTTCTCCATATCACCTAATAATATGCGAATATAGGGAAGTGGACTGAAAGACTAACATTTCAGTGTAAAATGTTCCTTCACTTGTTCTTTGCGGAAAATCGCTACCCCAAACATGAAAAAATCAATGGTAACTGTAGCACTTGGTTCTTTTATTATCTCATTCCACGCTTCAAACATATCCTTCGACCATCTGATATCATCAAACACAAAAGTTGCACCATTTGAAGCTAAGGGCAAACATCGCCTGAAATAATTTAAAGTCGCTTCTTTACGATGATTGCCATCAAATAGAACAAAATCAAGAGATGGTACTTCTTTAAGAACAGAAGGAAGGGTTTCATTAAAATCGCCCACCACTACTTTTATATTATTGGCTTTTAGCAATTCAAAATTCTTAACAGCAATGGCTGCAGTTTCAGGGCTTCCTTCCATTGTGATCATCTTAGCTTTGGGGCATGCCTTGGCCTGATAAAGCGTGCTTATACCCAGCGATGTTCCCATCTCCATCATTATCTTAGGCTGAATAAAATTTGCCAGGCGAAAGAGTATCCTTCCTTGCTTTGGTTTTACAGAGGTTCTCTTTGCGATATCACTAACCTTACGCTTGTACTTTCCCTTTCCTCCTGCCCCAAAATCAACCACTTCTATTGTTTCATCAGAATATAGAAGTTTCTTTCGCAAATGTTCAATGGGTGCAAAGTCATAGTGTTCCTTATCACCATGTATCACCTTTTCGTAGAGTTCATATACAAATGCCGAATGGGTGCCATGCAATGTTTTGGCCTTAAGCAAATAAGAAAGATATTGCAGAGGAAGATTATTTCTTTTCACCCCACGAAAATACAAAAGTGGTGCGATAAATTTCCTAATTTTGGCATCCTTATTTCTTAATAAGCATTTATTATACAGATGGGAAATTACGCAATAGCGCTACATGGCGGTGCAGGCACACTGATGGCAGGATCAGTATCACCGGAAAGAGAAAAAGCATATCACGATAAATTATCAGAGGCATTACAGGCAGGCTACAACTTACTTAGCCATGGCGGTTCCGCAATTGATGCCATTGAGGCTTGTGTGCGTGTTATGGAAGACAGCCCCCTATTTAACTCGGGTAAGGGTTCTGTATTTAATTGCGATGGGGTGAATGAAATGGACGCAGCTATTATGAATGGCAAAAACCTAAAGGCAGGTGCCATAGCTGAAGTACGTACTATTCGTAATCCTATTACCGCTGCACGCGCTGTAATGGAAAAGACCAAACATGTATTGTTAGCCAGTTCAGGAGCAGAAAAATTTGCCAAAGAATCGGGACTTGAAATAGTTGACCCTTCTTATTTTTACGATGAAGAACGCCACCAGCAATGGTTAGCCACAAAAGATAACGATGCTAATTATTCCTGGGCAGGTGATGGAATTCCATCTGATACCAAGAAATATGGAACAGTAGGTGCTGTTGCATTGGACTCACAGGGTAATATTGCTGCTGCCACTTCTACCGGCGGAGTAAACAATAAAAAATTCGGACGCATTGGCGATTCGCCGCTTATAGGTTCGGGCACCTATGCCAATAATAAAACCTGTGCTGTATCATGCACAGGAGAAGGAGAATATTTCATACGCAATGTAGTAGCATACGATATCTCTGCCTTAATGGAATACAAGGGCTTTACCCTTGCACAAGCTACTGCCGAGGTAATGAAGAAAGTTGCTTTACTAGGTGGTGAAGGTGGCCTTATTTCAATAGATAATCAGGGAACTATCTGCGCTCCTTTCAATACATCTTCTATGTTCAGGGGATGGATAAACACTGCAGG
>DATHOD010000047.1:0-13116 GCA_035485295.1 Bacteroidia bacterium | reverse complement strand
ATTTTCAGGATTAGTTGTTGTAGTTACATTAGTTGGATTTGTACCCGTCTTGTTTTCGGGATTAGTACCAGTATTTGTAGGGTTTGTTCCTGTTTTGTTTTCGGGATTGGTTGTAGTTGTTACGTTAGTCGGATTTGTACCTGTTTTGTTTTCAGGGTTAGTACTTGTATTTGTAGGGTTTGTTCCCGTTTTGTTTTCAGGATTGGTTGTGGTGGTAACATTGGTCGGATTAGTTCCATTATTAACAGGTACGTCTGCAGTTACAAAATCATCTCCCTTACGATACACCACTTTGGCATCAGTTAATCCCAATTTCATTAAATCCTCCTGCCTTGCCTTTGCTGAATTATAATCTCCATAGTCACCTGCAGTATATACTGAAGATGAATCCTTCATCATGTTCGATTTCACATCTGAAACACTAAGGAATTTATCCATAACGTCGGAAGGAACACCCTTACTAAAGTGACCCAGTTCAACAGTATACCTTGTTGCAGTAGCATTTGCTCCGGCATTTTTAGGATGATAGCCTGTTATGCCATTACTATCTATTTGAACAGTTGCAAACTGGCCCGTGCTATCTACGTACATTTGATATTGCCTTAACATCATTGAATCAGTAAGAGCCACACCATCGGTATTCACTATAGAACCGGCAGGGGTCTCTTCCTGTTTATCCCTGTAATCAGGTACTCCGTCTTTATCTTCATCCACAGGGCACCCTTTCTTGTCAACAACTGCTCCTGAAGGTGTACCTGCACATGAATCATCCCAATCTCTTACACCGTCCTTGTCATTGTCTTCATTCATTAAAGCATCAAAGTCTACACCTTCATACCTGTCTTCATCTTTATCGGTTAAATCTCTCATGTTCTTCGCACTGGTAAGGTCATACCTCAGCATGATCGAAGAAAACAAGAACTTGTCATGATATGTGGTACCTTTTAAAGGACCCGATATATCAGGGGTTAAACCATCAATGTGATCGGTAAATGTGTAATGCAGGGTTGTGCCAATCATAAAGTCTGCTTTTTTACCAACCTTAAACATAAAGCCTGCCCCAAGTGGCACAGCATAGGTCTGCTCGGTATATTTACCAGAACCGTCAAGGTCCATAGACCTTATATCGCTCTCATAGGTATAATCTTGATATAGAATTGTTGCACTAGAAGCATTGGCCGCTGTTTGTGCCGTACTACGTATGCTTCCATCTGACCAGTAGTAATACTTCTGCCCATACTGGTTAGTTAAATCTACTTTCGATAGAAACTCAAATGATTCAAAACCAACTAATACATATGGTGTAACGGGTTGCCTTGGGAGTATCTTAAATAAAAAGTGAAATCCTCCGCCTCTTATTTCCGATTGAAAACTCCAGTTAAGTGTAGGGCTTCGTTCATCAACTGCAACCGTACCAAACAGTGTGTATAAATTAAATTCAACTACAGGAGTCATTTTCATGGCAAATGACAGGTCATAACCTATACGGCCAATAAGAGGGTTTTGTAAATATGAGTTCGATGGCTTTACATTACCGTAATATGCTAGTACACCTGTACCTATGCCTATAATAGGCTTCAGCATATGATCGCCTATATGAGTGGTAGTATCCGAATGGGATTTAGAAGTATCCTTTCCGGAAAGAAGCCTGCCTTCCGCTTTACTTTGTAATAAAGAGAGTGAAAATATTGCTAAAATTATTAGCCTGTAGGCTTTGGGCATATTTTATTTTCTTGAGAACATAATCTAACTTGTACGAAAATGCCATACAAAGGTTACTGATACCATTGTTGCTTGGTAATCATAAGTGCTTCCTGGACTGTAACACGCTTGCCTCCATTGTATGCTACTACGAAAGGACCCGCAACACCCATTCCTTTAATTTCTTCTCTGCGGTCGTGAACGGACTTATAGTCGGAAAACTTACCTACAGTATATTTTGTCAAGCCATCAATCATTTCAGTATACACCTTATCTCTCATGCTATAATGTTTTCCAAAGTAAGCTGTACTTACGGCATGTTGCAAAGCCATTATCTGTACCCTGTACATTACACCCTGACCACCTGATATGTGAGGTGTTACATCAGCACTGGTTGTTTGATTATTGTTAGCCTGGGTATTGTTGCTTTGTGTGTTATTTACCTGAGTGTTGTTAGCAACCTGAGTATTATTAGTTTGTGTATTATTTGCTTGGGTACTATTTACCTGGGTGTTATTTGCCTGCGTGTTATTAGCTTGGGTGCTATTTACCTGGGTATTGTTGACCTGCACATTGCTATTTTGATTGTTTGAAGCTACAGCGGCACCAACAGTAAAGGTTAACCCTGCAATCGGGTACTTGGTAGCTGCATCATTCATTACATAAGAGAAAGTACCGGTAATAGTTTGGTCACCACTAAGGCTTGCACCTGCAGTAATAGTATAGGTAACAGTAAATACTGAATCGGAAGGAAGACTCAGCCAAACCATTTTCAATTTATTATCTACTACCGTAAACGATGCGCTTTGCTTATTGCCTTCAGTAGGTGTTATACCAGCAGGCATAATTTCTTCAAGCTTTGCAAAACCGCTCAGGCTTCCTTTATGAATGGTCACACTTACAGTAATATTTCCACCCGGAGCAACTGAAGAAGATGAGTAAGAACGTGACACACTAACTCCGTTTACAAATGGCGCAGGAGCACTTGTAGTCGCCGCCGTTGTATTGGCAGGAGCTGTTGTTGTATTGTTAACCGGTGCTGTGGTAGTATTTGCAGGTGTTGTAGTGTTAGATGCAGCAGTAGAATTATCCGGCTGAGTTGTAGTCGCTGTATTAGTAGGAGTAGTTGTGCTTGTATTTGCCGGGGTAGTATTGTTTGACGCTGCTGTAGAATTATCCGGTTGAGTTGTTGTTGTATTAGCTGGAGTGGTCGTTGCGGTATTTGCAGGGGTAGTATTATTAGATGCTGCTGTTGAATTATCTGGCTGGGTTGTATTTGCCGGCGTAGTAGATGCAACTGCACCTGCACTTATTGTAACACTACTAGGAGAAGCATCGGCTTCTTGCTTTTCATTATTTATAACATATAAGAATTTACCACCAAATGTTTGTGTTCCGGAAACTGTTCCGTCAACAGTTACTTTAATTGATATAGTAATGCTTTGGTCGGAAGGTAAAGAGGCCCATATGAACTTTATTGCATTGCCCGAAGAAAGTACGGTAGCACCATGCTTATCAACCGCCTCTGCTGTAAAGCCCTGGGGGAAATCTTCCTGAAATTTTGCGAATCCTGAAACTGCTCCTTTATCGATTGTTACCTGTACTACGAAGGACGAGTTGGCGCTGGCTGTTGGGGGGGCTGTCTGGGTGACAGTGATGTTAGACTGTAGGAAAAACTGGCTGAAAAATAACCCGACCAGGCTGAAGAGTAATACTAGGTGTTTTATCATATCAAATTGTTATTGATCAAAGAAGTAATCGATTAGTTTGTTGATGTCTGCAATTGTATAAGGAGAAGTTCCATCAAAGAACTCATCTATAACTTGTGTGATTTCCTGTGATGATATATAACCATCGTGGTTCTTGTCAGCTGCCTCAAATTCTTTAGGAAGCTTATGAGCTGAAGCTGTATTAGGGTTACTTGCTACCTGCTGCTGGTGGGCTTTATCCAAATCCTTCAAAAACGATAAGTTTGGATTATCATTAAACATGGCACTGCGGTCAATAGCTGAAGTATCAGCATGGGCAGCAGCGCTATCTAGTTTAGCTAATTGTTGTTGGTTAGCCTCTTTCGGTTTTACCGTGTCTTTCATCATCGAGCTAAAGTCAACACCTTCATACCTCTTTTGATTTGCTTCCTCAGCAGGTTTCTTTCCAAACTGGTATTCGAGGGTAAAGAATGAATAGAGATACTTATTATTAGCGCTGCTTAAGCTATAATGTTCTATATCTTTTGAGAATGTGAAATAATAAGCCGCCTGTACATTCATTTTCAAATGATCGCTTATTCTCATTTTTAAACCTACACCAACAGGCACACAAAAGGTACTACCTGAATTTAATGGAGTTTCATAGGTGTAATCTCTTTGTATAACCTTAGCGGTTAAAATGTCAGAAGCATTTTGAGCCTCGTTACGTATACTTCCATCAGTCCAATAATAATATGGATGACCATTAGCATCTAAGGAATCGGTAGCAGTTTTAAACGACATGAAACTGAAACCGGCATATATGAATGGTGCAATTACAGCATTCGACTTGAGGATAAACCCATCGAAGTGAAGGTTAATAGTCAAATCTCCCTGCATTATAGTTGATTGGAAGTTCTTGTTACTGTTAGGGTCATCGGAGCGCTCGCTCGCGGCAAGGTTACCATATATGCCACTTAGCTGTATACCAAGGAATTTAACAACTCTCTCTTCTACGCCGAAAGTATAGCCTCCGCGAATAGTACTGTAGGCTGTAATTCCTGCTCCTTTGCCTATGTCGCCGTTAAAGTACAATACACCAACTCCGCCCATGATGGAAGGAAGCCTGTGACTTGAACTATCTTGCGATTGTGCCATACTTACGTGAACTGTTAGTAACACGAAAATTGCAATGGGCGCAAATATTTTTGTGCTCATGATCTGATTTGTTAGATGAATCTTAACTTAAACCCGACAAAACACCTGTTTTTGTCCATTGCAAATGTAATTAATTAAAATTTTATTATGGCAAAACTACAAGGAAATTAAAGCGAAAGTTTTCGATTAAGATACACTTACTAACATCGGAATGTTAAAAATGGCAAGGGCTGCAAAGCCTATAA
The DNA here is from genome assembly GCA_035485295.1 of Bacteroidia bacterium. Classification (GTDB taxonomy): domain Bacteria; phylum Bacteroidota; class Bacteroidia; order JABEUT01; family JABEUT01; genus JABEUT01. Next base: position 8,324 of record DATHOD010000047.1, on the reverse strand, counting down.
ATTCTGTAAAATATAGCATTTACGCTCCTCAAAGGGCTTTCTGCCCGCTCCAAAATTAAATCGTATTTTCGCATTTCATTAATAGTCAACACCTATGGAAAAATACAATGTTGTAGTAATTGGTTCAGGCCCCGGAGGATATATTGCAGCTATCCGTTGCGCCCAATTAGGATTAAAAACAGCAATAATTGAACGTTATAACTCACTTGGCGGCACATGCCTTAATGTAGGTTGTATTCCTTCTAAGGCATTACTCGACTCATCGGAGCATTACTTTAATGCGTCGCATACTTTCAAAACTCATGGTATTGATACCAAAGACCTGAAAGTAAATTTCGCTCAGATGATAAAACGCAAGGGAGAAGTGGTTAAGCAGACTTGCGATGGTATAGCCTTCCTGATGAAAAAAAATAAGATCACAGTTTATACAGGCCATGGAACATTTACCGGAAAGAACATCATTGAAATTGATAACAATGGTAAGAAGCAGCAAATAGAGGCCGACAAAACTATTATTGCTACCGGTTCAAAACCTTCTACCCTGCCTTGTATTACTATCGATAAGCAACGTGTAATATCATCTACTGAAGCATTAGAATTAAAAGAAATCCCTAAAAACCTCATTATTATTGGTGGTGGTGTTATAGGATTGGAGTTAGGTTCTGTGTATGCACGATTAGGAGCAAAGGTTCAGGTAATAGAATTTATGGATAGTATTATTGCCAATATGGATCGCAGCCTGGGCAAAGAATTACAAAAGGTATTGCAGAAAGAAGGAATGGAGTTTTACTTGAAACATAAAGTAACAGGAGTAAGCGTTAAAGGAAAAGAAGTAACTGTTACTGCGGATGACTCTACAGGTAAAGGTGTAACCTTCAAAGGCGACTATTGCCTTGTTGCTGTGGGCCGCCGACCATATACCGATAACCTTGGACTTGAAAAAGCAGGTGTCACCAAAAACCAAAGAGGATTTATAGATGTGAACGATCACATGGAAACCAATGTACCCGGTATTTATGCTATTGGCGATGTGGTGCGTGGTGCTATGCTTGCCCATAAAGCAGAAGAAGAAGGTGTATTGGTTGCAGAATATATTGCAGGGCAAAAACCGCATATCGATTACAACTTAATACCAGGAGTGGTTTATACATGGCCCGAAGTAGCTTCAGTTGGTGCTACCGAAGAACAATTAAAAACACAGAATATTACTCATAAATCAGGAAGCTTTCCGTTTAAGGCAAGTGGCCGTGCACGTGCCAGTGGTGACCTTGATGGATTTGTAAAAGTACTTACCGATGCTAAGACAGATGAAATACTAGGCGTTCATATAATAGGCCCACGTGCTGCCGATATGATAGGCGAAGCGGTTGTGGCTATGGAATATCGTGCATCGGCAGAAGATATTGCACGTATGAGCCATGCACACCCAACCTACTCAGAGGCGATAAAAGAAGCCTGCCTTGATGCTACCGGCAAGCGTGCGCTTAATATGTAGTTATGAGTTATAAGTGATGAGTTATGAGCTGAAAAACTTAGTGAACCTTTGTGTTCTTAGTGTCTTAGTGGTGAAAAATTAAGTTCTTAATAATTCGTGAAATTCGTGGCAAAAAAATCAAGCAAAATATTTCTTAATGATTAAGGGGGAAATTGGAATATTATTAGTCAACTTAGGAACACCAGATAGCCCTGAGGTAAGTGATGTGCGTAAATATCTTATTGAGTTTCTGAATGATGGCAGGGTTATAGATATACCTAAGCTTCAACGCAAGATATTAGTCAATTATATAATTACTCCTTTCCGTTCAAAGAAATCTGCAGCACAGTATAAAGTAGTGTGGACCAAAGAAGGTTCCCCCCTATTGGTATATGGTCAGAAACTTAAAGCCAAAATGCAAAAGGTAATGGGCGAAGGCTATGAAGTGGAATTAGCCATGCGTTACCAGGAGCCATCATTAAAGAAGGGAATAGACACCTTACTATACGATAAGAAGGTTCAAAAGATAATTGTTGTTCCTCTTTACCCCCATTATGCTTCATCAAGCACCGGTTCTACGGTTGAAAAAGTAATGGAGATATTAAAAAGCAAAGAAGTGGTGCCCGATACCTCAATTATAGGTCCGTTTTACAACAACCCTCATTTTATCAATGCCTTTGCCAACGTAGTTAAAAAGAACAATAAGCTAAGTGACTATGACCATTTCCTATTTAGCTACCACGGCCTACCCGAACGGCATATTATGAAAGGTTCTGCCGAATGTGGTATGAATTGCAAGCTATCAGACTGCTGTAACACACTGACAAACAATAACTTTTACTGCTACAGGGCATCATGCTTCCATACCACTACCCTATTGGTTAAAGCATTAGGGCTGTCTGAAGGAACCTATACCAGTACCTTCCAGAGCCGCCTGGGGCGCGACCCGTGGATAAAGCCTTATACCGATGAGGTAATAACGGAAAAAGCCAAACAGGGGGTTAAAAACATGCTGGTTTTATCGCCTGCTTTTGTAGCGGACTGCCTTGAGACCTTATTTGAGATAAGAATTGAGTATAACCACCTTTTCAAAAAACATGGGGGCACCCGCCTAGACCTTGCTGAGAGCCTGAATGACAACGATGAATGGACCGAGGCCCTCAAGAAAATCATATTAGAAGGTTCATGATGAATGCTGCTTCCCTAGAATTAGAGTAGGCCCGATGTATATCGGAAGGCCGAAGCATTGAAAAGAATAATACTGGAAAGCTGAAAAAGTGCGTAGATTAGCCTCAATTATTATACGCATTTATGCGTATAATAATTACGCTTGCGTAGATTAATTTACTATATTTGACGCATAAATGCGTAGAATAAAACAATATGGTCAGATATATATACCAACATAGTGAGTGGCCTTATTTTATTTGGGACAACAATACATTATTAAAAAAACTGTCACTGGTAAAAAATAGCCAGGATAGGCTAAATGGGTATATAAATGCCCTTGGATTTAAGGAAAGGGAACAAACATTTCTTGATACCTTGACATCAGATGTATTAAAATCAACTGAAATAGAAGGCGAAATATTAAACCTGGAACAAGTGCGTTCTTCTATAGCCAGGCGTCTGGGTATAGATATTGCGGGGCTTATTGCATCGGACAGGCACGTGGACGGAGTTGTGGAAATGATGGTAGATGCCACTCAGAATTATTCGGAACATCTCACTAAAGATCGTTTATTCAAATGGCACAGCGGTTTATTCCCCGGCAAAAAGCATAAAATTATTATAGGCAATTGGCGGAACGACAGTACCGGGCCCATGCAAGTTGTATCGGGCGCAATGGGGAAAGAAAAAGTGCATTACCAGGCTCCCGAAGCAACATTACTGGAAGAAGAAATGATGCGCTTCCTGCATTGGTTTAACAGCGAACAGCATGTAAACCCTGCAATTAAAGCAGCCATAGCTCATTTATGGTTTGTAACTGTTCATCCGTTTGAAGATGGCAATGGGCGGATTGCCCGCGCCATAGCCGATATGCAATTAACCCGGGGAGATAAGGCCCATAAAAGATTTTACAGCATGTCGGCACAAATAAGGATTGAGAGAAATGCCTATTACACAATACTGGAAAAAACGCAAAAAGGGAACCTGGATATAACCGAATGGCTGGAATGGTTTTTAAATTGTATGCTTGGAGCTATAGAGCATACAGAAAGTATAGTATTGAGAATTATGGAAAAAGCGAAATTCTGGGACAGGCATAAAATGACAGCAATAAATGAAAGGCAGCGCCTGCTTATTAATAAACTATTTGAGGACTTCTACGGTAAACTCACTACTTCTAAATGGGCGGCAATAGCAAAATGTTCTCACGATACAGCGCTTAGGGATATAAAAGAATTGATTGACAAAGGAATATTGAAACAAGAACCTGGCGGGGGCCGAAGCACAAGTTATATACTTAAGTAACTTAGGAATTATACTGCTTCCCTTAAATTTAAAGTAGTCCCGATGTATATCGGGAGGCTGAAGCATTGAAAAATATTATTCAAGGAAAATAAGTCACTTGCTGCTATTCACGTCATTGCGAGCGTAGCGCGGCAATCTCAGTATTTGTTTTGAAGGTGCAGAGCAATGCCCCTTATTAGAATAAGAGGCTTAACCCCACCACTTAAGGGCTGCTCCGCAGGACAAATGTATTAATTTACTTCTTCGGAATTATCTTTTCAATTTCCTCATTCTTAAACACAAGAAAATTTTTATCCTTAGTTTGTATTTTTATCGAAACGCCAGGAGCCTGTTCAATGATTCTTCCTTTTATAATACTTCCACTTTTTAAGTAAATTTCGTCTTTATATTTATCCCCTTTAATAATCCTTACGATTACGATTATCAAAATAATAAGTATAAAAATCACAAAAATCTCGCCGGGCTTTACAGCTTCTATAAAGAGTGTCATTGTTAAATAGGGTTTGTTCCAAGCAAATGTAAGTATTATCTCTTTACTTAACAGTATTAGAGATTCTTACATTTTTCTCTTAGGACCTTTGGGTAATTTAAATTCAAACAACTTTGAGGTTGTTATCTTAAGTGTACGGGAAATTTGAAAAATGGTACTAAGGGTTGGATTAATTCGTGCAGTTTCAATACGGGCTATTTGACTCAGGGTTATACCTGACTGATAGGATAGCTCTTCTTGTGTAAAGCCCATTTCTCTTCGAACCTTCTTTAAATGTGTTGCAAAAGCTTTTAATCCCGCTTCATCAAAAAACTGCTTCCTCACTCTTTTTTTACTTGGCTTCATGGTACAAAAAGAGTGGTTGCTACTTACAATTATTATAGCACATGTGCTATAATATGAGTTTTTTTATAGCTTTGGCATACTTAATTGGGCGAAGCTGAAAACCCACAAATAGAGTAGGCTATTTAAAAACTAAACCAATGAAAAGAAAAACAATTCTAAACACAATGATGGCAATAGGTATTGCCTTAATGTTAAATGGCTGTGCTGGGAAAGATGGCGCGCCAGGTGCAACTGGACCCGCTGGTGCGAATGGAGTAGCAAACATTACAAGCAATGTATATCCCATTACTCCAGGTTCATGGAGCAATCCAGGTACAGGAGAATACGCTGTGAACATCTCCGATGCCTCAATTACGGATGCTACAAATGATGGAGTAGAGGTATTTATCTCTACAAACGGAACTTTATGGTTGGGATTACCAGCTACAAATCTTTTGGTTAATGGAGATCAGATGGAATTTGCTTACCAAACAGGGCAAGTATCTTTAATTTATTTGAATTCTTCAGCACCTTCTAACACGGTTTCATTAAAAGTAGTTACAATCCCCCCTGCTATTATGAAACAACATCCTAATACAAACTGGAAAGATTATAGTCAGGTACAGTCTATAATTAATTCACAGAACGCTAATCAGTAAAACAATAAAGGCTCGGTGAAATATCCGGGCCTTTATTTATTAAACCATGCGTAAGTATTAGTAAAATACCTTATCTTCACAGTAGTATTAACTATAAAACCTAATTAAAATGAACAGGTATTTATACCTATCATATTCTAATGCCTATTATCAGAATATCATCTGTTTGCTCTTCACTCATCCATTTCCATTCCTCAATGGTTCTATTAAGGGTATCTTTTTGTTCATTGATCGGCATTTGTTGCATAGAAAGAAGAATGTCCTTAAATCCTTTGTATTTTAATTTCTTTCCATTAGGCCCGCCAAACTGGTCGGGGTAGCCATCACTATATAAATATATGGTATCCCCTTTCTCCAGTGGCATTTCATGATTGGTAAATTTCTGTAATTCTCCGCCCAAAAAAACTCCAATCGGAAACCTGTCAGCTTCTATTTCAATCAGTTCATTCTTCCTTATCAGGTATAATGAATTATATGCTCCTGCAAATTCTAAGGTATTTGTTGCCCTGTCAATAGAACAGAGCGCTATATCCATAGTGTCTTTTATGCCTGAGTTTTCTATGGTTTGCCTCAACGTCTTATTAATACCACTACTTAACCTGTTTAATATCTCACTTGGCTTTGTATAACCATGTTCATTAACTGATTTACTTAGCAAGTTATAACCAACAATACTTAAAAGCGCTCCGGGTACTCCATGTCCTGTGCAATCAACCGCTGCTATATATGTTTTATTATCGAATTTCTCTACCCAAAAAAAATCTCCGCTTATAATGTCTTTGGGTTTAAAAAGGATAAATGATTGTGGAAGTAGTTCTTTTATAAGTTCTTCCGGCGGAAATATGGCATCCTGTATAAGTTTTGCATAATTAATACTGTCAAGAATGTCTTTGTTTTTTTGCTCTATTATCTTTTTTTGCTCAGCCAGTAATAGGGTTGCCTTTTTGCGTTCGGTTATATCACGAACTATACAGTGGAACCCTTTTACGGAATCTTTCTCCAATTGCAGAATAACAACTTGCTCTACCCATTTTTCATGACCCGTTTTGGTATTTACAAGAAATTCCATAGCCGTTTTATGTACCTTATTTTTGACCTGTTCGTGGTAATTATGGCGAACCCGTGCCTGCCATTCTTGGGCAATCAGAATTGAAAAATGTTTCCCCAGCAATTCTTCGCTTGAATATTCGGTAAGTACACTGCACCGCTTACTTATATAGGTAAACAATCCACGGGCATCAGTTGTATATAAAACATCACCTGCATCTTCTATTATACCTGTATTTCTTTTTTCGGTAAGGTCGCGGGTTATTTTTGAAAAGCCCGCTAATTTCTTGTTCTCATCATGAATGCCTGTAATAAGTATGCTACCCCAGAAACGGGTTCCATCTTTTTTCATTCTCCAGCCTTCATCAATTGCCTTACCTTTTAGAGTAGCCAGGGCAATTAATTTTTCGGGCAGTTTCTTTTCACGGTCTTCTTGGGTATAGAAGAGACTGAAGTTTTTACCTATTATCTCTTCTGATTTATATCCTTTTATCCTTTCTGCTCCTTTGTTCCAAGTCATTACAGTACCATTCACATCTAGAAGCAGGATGGCATAATCTTCAATTTCCTCAATCATAAGGCTGCAGACATGATCAATCTTCAACATAATATCCGATTTTAAGTGAATTGGCAATACTCAAGAATGCCATTCAGTGTTATTAAATTTTTTGGACTACTGTTGTTACAGGATAAAGATGTCCATCTTTATTCATTAATGTGCTACTCACCCCTAGAGAAGAGTTATACATTTCACACATTATCACGTACGATGAGCCTGTATTGATTAAATATCACTATTCAATCCTCATCCACGATTTTTACAATTTCCTTTCTCGAGTTTCTACCCTTCGCCCCCTCTTTTTGAGGATTATAGATTAGGAATTGGAAAGGTAAATAAAAGAATCTAGAATTACTATGTTTTGTGTAATTATAAGACAGAAAGCATAGAATGCAGAATCAAATGAGCTTTTTGTAATTGAAATCACACCCCCTCAATGTATTTTGCATCTTCAGGTTTTTGAAGGTTGTACTGCAAAATAAGGGTTTGGTTTTGGGGTTTCAATTCCTCTTTTGGGTAACTGCCACGTTTTTTAAATAGCCTGTCGGCTGCCAATACAATATCGTGGTGTGTGGGTTTGTGTTTAACCGTTACGGGCTCACCATCGATGTACCTCAATTCCTCAATCTCATACTCCCCCCGTATTATGGCGCATAGCACAGCCTCTACTTCCAAATCGCTCATAATTTTTTCCTTTGCAGCCTTTTCAATCTCATTCTTGCGTACCTCGTCAATTATGGCTTGTTTGGCTCTGTTCTGTTCTTCCAGTTTGCTTTTGGCAAAAGCAATGTATTTGTTTACGGTGCGTTCGCAAAGTCCCCATTTCAGCATAAACTCGCGCAATATGTCCTTGTTCATCTCGCCTCGTTCGAGCCGTTGGCAAATGGTTTGTATTCTTTCCTCAGTGTTTTTCATGGCACAAAGTTCGGAGTAATATTTATATAAATTAATATTTTATTAACTAAATTATCAACAAGCTCAACCATAACTAACCACTAATCACCAGCCTCTAACCGCTATTTACAAACAGAGAAAGAAAGAAAATAGGTTTCCCTTTCCTCTTCCCCTTCTTTTTCCCCCTTTATTATCCCCAACTCTCTATCCCTTTGCACAAAAGAAAGTAAAGAGAGGTACACTACATTTATATTTTTCTGTTGTAAATCAGTTAATTAACATCATTTTTCAATTGCATTTTTATGCAGCTTTTGGAAAACAAATTCCAGCCTGTTCATAAATTCTGCGGATTTTTAACTATGTAATATTTTGTTTATTTAATTTTGTGACACGAAACTGCGT
>DATHOD010000046.1:0-7668 GCA_035485295.1 Bacteroidia bacterium | reverse complement strand
CGCCTGATGGTATCACCGCTACCTGGCCATCACATGAACCAAAACAACTGGCAGGGAACCCTGCTGCTGTTATAGATAAAGCTGTTGGTTGGGTAATTGTTGTATTCGCTGTCACTACACATCCATTAGCATCTGTAACGGTAGCCACGTAAGTACCTGCCGTAGCTGACATTGTAGAACTTGTTGCAGCATTACTCCATGAGTATGTATAACCAGGGGTACCACCGCCCGCTGTAACAGTACCTGTACCATTAGTTCCAAAACATAAAGCTGGTGTATTAGTGGTAGTTGCCGTAACCGCAGTTGGTTGAGTGATAGTTATGGAAGCTGTTCCCGAACAACCGTTGGCATCAGTTACAGTTACGTTGTATAAGCCTGCTGTTAAAACAGTAGCATTTGATGATGTCTGTGCATTGCTCCATAAATATGTATACGGTGTTGTACCACCCGCAGCAGTAACTGATGCGGCACCTGTATTACCACCATTACACAGCACATTTGTAGGTGTAATGGTTGGAGTAATAGTAGCGCCAGTATTAGCTACTGTGACATTTGAAGTCAGCGTACATCCATTTGCATCGGTCACAACAACTGTGTAAATTCCTGATGAAAGATTACTTATTGAAGAAGTAGTTTGACCTCCATTCCATGAATAAGTATAGCCTGGTGTACCACCTGCAGGAGTAATTGTAGCGGTACCTATAGCGGCTGTACAATTACTAGGAGTTGATGATGGAGTTGTTGTTACAGATGTTGGCTGACCAATAGTCACGGTTTCCGGCCCACTACATCCGTTATTATCAGTAATAGTTACAGTATATGTTCCCACAGATAAAGGTGAGGCTGTAGTAGTCGTTTGAGAATTACTCCATAAATATGTATACGGTGCAGTGCCACCAGTTGGAGCAGTTACAGTGGCACTTCCGGTACCACCGTTACACAAAGCATTTGTAGGAGTTGTAGTGGCTGTAATAGGCACACTACTTCCCGCAACTGTCACATTCGCTATAACACTGCAACCATTCGCATCAGTTACAGTTACAGTATATGTTCCACCTGAAACATTTGTTATGTTTGAAGATGTTTGTCCACCATTCCAGGAATATGTATACCCAGGTGTACCACCTGCCGCAGTTATTGAAGCTGTACCTGTAGGAGCTGTACAAGCTGCCGGAGTGGAGGAAGATGTTGTAGTGATTGCCGTAGGCTGAGTTATAGTTACAGAAGATGTCCCGGTACATCCCCCACTTTCTGTTACCGTGACATTATATGTACCTGCGCTTAATCCTGTAATATTAGAAGACGTTTTCCCATTACTCCATGCATACGTATAAGGGGCCGTTCCTCCCGTTGCAGTGACCGATGCACTAGCTGTATTACCACCGTTGCAAAGCTCATTTACCTGTGTTGGTGTAACTGTTAGTGTTATACCCGTTACAGTAGCCGTTGCAGTTCTTACGCAACCGGAATTATCTGTTACCGTAATAGTATAGCTACCGGCAGATACGCCTGTAATATTAGATGTTGTTTGCCCGCTACTCCACGAATAAGTATAAGGGGCCACACCACCGGTTACAGTAATTGACACACTTCCTGTACACCCGCTTGTTGCAGTAGCGGTAACAGTTTCGGCTGTAGATGGCTTAATAGTTACTGTATCTGATACTGTAACACAAGAGGTTGAAGTTCCTACATTAACTGTGTAGACACCGGCACTAAGGCCAGTTGCAGTTTGGGTGGTTTGCCCAGTTGGTGTCCATAAATATGTATACGGACCAGTACAGAATGTTGGTGTAGCTACTGTAGCTGAGCCATTATTTAAGCCGCATGAAGTGTTAACGTGTGTTATAGTAAGTTCTGTAGTACACAACTGACCTGTAAATACCATCACGAAATCACTACTGCTGGAAGATGTACCACCGCATGCAGCAACTAATCCATTGTTATAACATACATCACGCACTTCAGCAGGAGTAGCTTGTGAAGTAATTGCATTCAGATTTTGATCATACACCTGAACTGTAGTTGGAGTTCCTGCATATACATATCCACATGCCAGGTCAACTCCAATACCGGAAGGTGAAGGATCTGTATTGACACCACCAGGTATGGTTTTTGTATTTATTACTGTTCCATTTGTGAGACTACGCTGATCTAATGTTTTTCCATCTGAAGTATATAAATAAGCGCAACTGGCACCTATACCGTTGGTTGCAATACCGTCAGGGTTTTTCGTATCAAAATCGTTCCATTGATAAACTGATTGCTTGTTCCAGGAAAAAGTAGCAGTACCAGCCGCAATAGTATAACAAACAATATCATCGCCCGGTGTGCTGCAACCAAAACAAGGGTTTGCTGCAATAGCATAATAATTGCCATTTGGCGCCATAGTTCCGGCATAAATTTCTCCGTAAGTGGTCTTAACTGTTAAGCCGCCCACATTACCATTGGCACTATTTACCACACCAACATCTTCTTGTTCAACAGTAGGCGATCCTCCTTCTACAAGCTCAGAAAAGTCACACGAGTATGCTACGTTCCATACTTCAAATATTTCATTAGGTGCCGCAGAGCCAGAGTTAATTGGGCTTGTATTATTGAAATATCGCAGTGTTCCTGCCGGTTTTAAGCTAAGCATGGTATAGTCTCCACCTGCGCCATTGGTATATGGGTATGGACCGGGTATATATGTATTACCTGCCTGATCTACCGCCATGTCTGAAATATACCCGCTAAAAGTACCGTATTGGGTAAGAGTATATGTCCATGAAAGAGCTCCGGCAGCAGTATATTTTTGCACATAATTATCGGTACCTGCGCCATATATGTATACGTTATTCGCAGCATCCATACCCACATCGCCCGGAAGGAAGTTGGTTCCTAAAGCGGTTACGGTCCAAGGGTCAATAACTAAATCAGTATTCGGGTCATATTTTCCAAGTTGGAATGCAACTTCATTATCACTTAATTTTTTAAACGATGATTCTACCTTTTGTCCGTTTTGAAAGCTAATAGGCGCATGATCTATAAGATCGCCAATTGCTGTAGGCATATGAACATTCCCATTTTCATCAATTGATAACTGCTCATTTTCACCGTTGTAAAGCATTTTAAAATCGGATACATTGTAACCAGGATGAACTATAACTGCATATTTAATACCCCTATTTTTATGGAAAGTGAATTCTACATCTATACCAGGATAGACATTGTGGTATACCAGTTTTTTAAATCCCTTAATGTTATCAATTGCTTGCCCAGCATGAGAAGGATCAACTGATCCAAAGTAATACGGGGTTTCATCTTGCGCTTCCACCGTCAGCCCAGCATTTACATTTTCCCATTCTATTGCCACATTGTGATAAACATTTTTTTTAAGGCTTTGTTTTTCTTTATTTTTTTCCTCTGCACTCTTTCCCTTATCTCCTTCATCCTCGTCTTTGTCAGAATTGGCAACCTTCTCTACAAGGGTATATATTACACCATGATCAGTGAATAAAATCTTTGTGCCCTGGTAATCAGCGCCATAAAGTATTTTCCAATTATTAGCAAGATTCAAGAATTGCCCCTTATATTCCTGGAAAGCTTGAATATTACCAGGCATAGTCTCTGGCCCGGCTGTCCATTTTACTTTGCCCGGTTCTGTCCTATCTGTAGGTGATTGGCTAGCATCCATTTGGGGTGATGGACCTGAAGACACTCTGGTTGATTTGGTTTGGGCCGAAAGCCTATTTACACTTATAACCAGTAAGAATAGCCATGGTAGAATTCTCTTCATGCTAAATTATTTTAATTACTATAACGAAGATATGAAATATTTATCGATTTAGCAAGAATAATTTAACCTTTTTTTAACAATTATCTCTCTTCTGTTCATAACACCTATTTTACGATATTTGCACCCTTAATAAAATACAGATGACAGAAAACAGGCAGATCATATTCTCGATGGTGAAAGTGAGCAAGATATTGCCCACCGGAAAACAGATATTAAAGAACATTTATTTATCGTTTTATTACGGGGCCAAAATAGGTGTAATTGGATTGAATGGTTCGGGTAAGTCGACCTTGCTTAAAATTATTGCGGGCATTGAACAATCCTATGATGGAGATGTACATTTTTCACCGGGTTACAAAGTAGGTTACCTTGAACAGGAACCCAAGTTAGATCCGAACAAAACTGTAATAGAAATTGTTCGTGAAGGTGCACAGGAAGTGACCAATATTCTGAAGGAATATGAAGAAGTAAATGCTAAGTTCTCTGAGCCTATGAGTGACGATGAAATGACCAAACTTATCGATCGTCAATCGAGACTAAATGACCTGATAGAACAACATGATGCATGGAACTTTGACAGCAAACTGCAAATAGCAATGGATGCGCTTCGCTGCCCTCCGGGTGATGCTCCAATAAAAAACTTATCGGGTGGTGAAAAAAGAAGGGTTGCACTTTGCAGATTGCTATTACAGCAACCTGACATATTATTACTTGATGAACCTACTAACCACCTTGATGCAGAATCGGTTGATTGGCTGGAACACCATTTACAAGAGTACAAGGGTACAGTTATAGCCGTAACTCACGATCGTTATTTCCTTGATAATGCCGCTGGCTGGATATTAGAACTCGACCGTGGTGAAGGAATACCTTATAAAGGTAACTATTCCTCATGGCTGGAACAAAAAGGAAAACGTTTAGCACAGGAAGAAAAAACAGAATCGAAGAGGCAAAAGATACTTGCAAAAGAGTTGGAATGGGTTCGCGCTGGTGTTAAGGGCCGTAACGTAAAATCGAAGGCCAGGCTTGCGAATTACGATAAGATGATGGGGGAAGATGTGAAGACCAAGGAAGACAAACTCGAAATATTTATACCGAACGGGCCGCGTTTGGGTAATGAGGTTATTGAAGCCATTGATGTATCGAAAGCATTTGGTGATAGGTTACTCTATGAACATTTGAACTTCAAGCTTCCTCCTGCGGGAATAGTAGGGATTATAGGCCCTAACGGTGCGGGAAAAACTACATTATTCCGTATGATAATGGATCAGGAAAAAGCAACATCAGGTTCTTTTAAAGTAGGGCAAACTGTTAAGATTGGATACATTGACCAGGAGCATGCTGAGATTGACCCAAACAAAACAGTATGGGAAGTTATTTCAGGTGGCAATGAAAACATTGTACTTGGTGGACAATCTATTAATTCAAGGGCATACGTAGGACGATTTAATTTTGGTGGACCAGACCAAGGAAAAAAATGCGGAGTACTCTCTGGTGGAGAAAGAAACAGACTTCAATTGGCCCTTACGCTTAAATCAGAAGCAAACGTATTACTACTCGATGAGCCGACAAACGATATTGACGTAAATACTTTGCGTGCATTGGAAGAAGCGTTGGAAGATTTTGCAGGTTGCGCCGTTATTATATCTCACGATCGTTGGTTCCTTGACAGAGTATGTACTCACATTCTTGCTTTTGAAGGCAATGGTGTAGTTTATTACTTTGAAGGTGGATATACCGAATACGAAGAGAATAAGAAGAAACGCTTAGGTGAAGAGGCTAATAAGCCTTTCAGGCATAAGAAGCTAACAGCATAATAAAGCGAACTTCTCAAATTAGTTAAAACATATCTTCCGAATCAATCTTGAGGTCAATGCAATCGACTTCATTTACAAACGCCATTGTATTATCGATATATTGCCTTGGCCTACCATAAGACTTGCTGTATAAGGAATTTAAACTAGATACATGGACGTCCTTATTATACGCTCTAATTAAGGAGTGCGTTGCCCTACCTGATTTTAATGGAGCCTTATATGCTACAAAGCTATTTTTGAATTTCTCGCGACTTAATTCCTTTGCCTTAAGTTCAAATTCATGATCCATTATAACCGCATACATCTGTAACTCTTCACCTAGCAAATATGCATCAATTATTGGTTGTCCAAAGTAAATAGACTTAGCTGTATCTACAGTAATTTCCCCATATGATAGAGCACCTTTAATTGGAATTCCCGCATTTAAAGATTCATGTAAAAGGACAATACAGTCCAATACTATCTTTTTATAATCCTTGACAGAATCTGATTTTGAAAAAAAAATTATTGAATCAGAAAATGTAAAAGAAATCGATTCACCAGTCGTAAATGGCTTTGCAGTTTTGTCATCTTTTGATTCGAACATCTGATTGTTTGCATTATGAAGAAGTTCCCTTTGATTTGACAATTTATAAAGCAGTTTTAAAATCGTTTCGTGCTCGTTTCTCATCACAAGATCTTTAAAGCCCATAATATCGAAGAAAGCCACAAAGCGCTTATCAGTCTTTTTCCACTCGGTTTTAGAAACTTTTATGTCTCCCATTCTTTTAACAATTTTAGTCTTACATCTTCTCAGGTACATCAATACCCAAGAGCCACATTCCATTGCGAATGACCGTTCCTACTTGCTGAGAAACTGCTAAGCGCAAACTGCGTTGTTCTGCATTCTCTTCTTTAAGAACGGGGAAATCGTGGTAATATTGATTGTACTCTTTTACAATATCATAAACGTAATTCGCAACCAAGGAAGGATTGTATGTTGCAGCAGATTCACTTATCACTTTAGAAAATTCGTAGGTTTTAATAATAAGGTCCTTTTCTTTTTGTGCGATATCACTAACGGTAACTGCAGCAGTATAATTTAAGTCTTTTGCTTTGCGTTGTAATGAACAAATACGTGCATAGGTGTATTGCACAAATGGGCCTGTATTACCTTCAAAGTCAATAGATTCACGAGGATTGAAAAGCATTTTCTTTTTAGGATCAACCTTCAGCATGAAATACTTCAACGCTCCTAGTCCTATCTTTTTATAAAGTATGGTAGCTTCTTCCGATTCGAAATTTTCAATCTTGCCAAGCTCTTTAGTTATCTCTTCTGCTGTCTTTATCATTTCATCCATCAGGTCATCTGCATCTACAATAGTTCCTTCACGCGATTTCATTTTACCTTCCGGCAATTCTACCATACCATATGATAAATGATAGCAACCACTGGCCCATGCATAACCCAGTTTTTTTAGGATTAGGAACAATACTTTGAAATGATATTCCTGTTCGTTACCCACTACATAAACCAATTTCTCAAACTTATATTCTTTCGCTCTTTGTATGGCTGTGCCAATGTCTTGTGTAATGTAAACTGCAGTTCCGTCTGAACGCAATACAACTTTTTCATCAAGCCCATCACCAGTTAAATCAATACGTACAGAGCCATCTTCTTTTTTGAAAAAGACACCTTTCTTCAGTCCTTCGTTCACTACCTCTTTGCCTAATAGGTAAGTTTCAGATTCATAATATATCTTGTCGAAACTTACTCCCAGCATTTTGTTGGTTATATCAAAGCCTTCATATACCCAGCCATTCATAGTCTTCCAAAGCTCGATGGTTTCTTTATCACCTGCCTCCCACTTCAATAACATCTGGCGAGCCTCATTCATAAGTGGTGATTGTTTCTCTGCCTCTTCTTCCGACAAGCCTTTATCCATCAATACTTTCAACTCCTCCTTAAACTTCTTATCAAAAATCACATAATACTTCCCTACGAAATGGTCGCCCTTCATACCTGTGCTTTCAGGTGTTTCTCCCCCACCCCATTTTTGCCATGCAAGCATAGACTTACATATATGTATGCCA
>DATHOD010000045.1:0-6257 GCA_035485295.1 Bacteroidia bacterium | reverse complement strand
CGCTATTGAATGGTCAACGTGCCACGCAGCCTTAGTTCCACGTTGACCATAATTGGTCCAACTTAGTTTCTTACCACACAGATGGCAATACCCATCTGTTTTATCATAGATGCTATTCAATTCATCATCAGTATATCCCATAATTCCAATATTGTAGATTCAAATGTAATGAATTACCAGGCATTTTCAAGGCCTAGTTCTATCTAAGATCTCTCCATAATGCTTTACATTTCTATATTTGTAATATGCGATCCATTAAAACCACTTTTATATTATACCTTTCAGTTATTTTAACTGCGCACGCCCAGCACTTTGAATGGGCTTCAACCGGTGGTAACCTTTATGCAGGCTTTCAGGCAGCGGTGGTAGACCAGTCAGGCAACCTGGTGGTGGCAGGTGTGGTGCCTGTCCCAAATTTCATGAATGGAAAAGATTCACATATATATGCTTCCAATGGAGATTCGGTTAAAATAAACTTATATGAGAACCCAATTGTAATAGTAAGTTATTCACCTGAAGGAAAAATAAATTGGATGCGCAGAATTGAAGGAGGCCGTGGCGTACCGGAAGTAAATGGCCTTGCAGCATCCCCGGACAATAAGATATATTTATTGGGCAACTCAACAGGTACCCCGTATTTTCCCGAATTAAGAATAGGTCTGGGTTATTTGCATCACCACAGCAATAAGATTACATTTCTTTACTGTTTAAAAACCGATGGTGCCCCGCAATGGGTAAAACAAGATACCCTGGATTTAATTTCATGGCCTTCCTCCTTTTGTATTATGCCCAATGGAAACTTCCTGGTTTCCGGTTCCATGTCTCACGACATCAATGCCGGAAAAGTATCATTAACCGCAGGAGCAGGCGGGGCTGATTACATGGTTTCATTCGATAAAAACTTCCAGCCGGTATGGGGGCAAAATATTCAGTATAAAAGAAACTCATGTTGTTCAATGGGTAGCCCGGTAACAGATATTGCCGCTAATGGCGACATATACATAGCAGGCCATTATTTAACAGGGGCTGTCTTTAATGGTGAAACACACATGGCCCCGATAGTAGACTCTGTTACTAAATTTAATGAGCCCTATGAAGCCTATCTGGCTTCTTATTCATCGGAAGGAGATTTTAAATGGGTAAAAACTTCAGGTGGAAAATCGGTTATAAAAGCCATTAAAGTATCAGACCGTGGAGTTATAATTGGCGGATATATTAAAAAGAACGGCTCATACTTTGGCAAAGAAGTTGACACCTCAGGAGCGAAAGCGGCCGTATTGGCTTCGTTTGATAGGGAAGGTAACATTCAGTGGGCAAATACTTCAAATGCAATGCTTGTAAATTCAATTGCCATTGACCATGATAATAATATATACTGCTCCCTGCAAAGTAAAAGATACTTCAAACCTTTTCTTGTAGTGGGAACTGATACGGTTGAAAAATCAGCTGACAGACTTATAATAGCAAGCTATACAGCGGATGGCAAATACAGGTGGATAAAACCAAGCCAGCTATTTATGAATCATAACGAATTACCCGTAATAGTACCTGATGCCTGCGGGAATATATACGTAGCTGGTGAAATGTTTTATACGTTACACGTAAAAACTGCATGGTTTGATGCTGCATTCATCAAGGGTGATGCCTATGGCGATGCGCCATTTGCAGTCAAATTAAAAAATACATATAGTAAGCGGGGTGAAGAAAACACCTGCTCTATTAGCCCCGGCCCGTGGAAACTGAGCAACTATCCAAACCCATTCGTAACATCAACAGAATTTGTCTATACCACTACTTTTGATGATGATAATGGCTCACTTGAAATTTATGATATGGATGGAAGAATGATCAAATCTATATTCTCAAATAAGCATATTTCAAAAGGTACTGCACAGGTGTCATTTAATGCCGGCACCCTTCCCCCAGCAGTTTATATTGCTGTATTAAAGGGCACTTCGGGAATGGCATCTACCCAATTCATCGTCTCTAAATAAAATACCCATTATATTTAGCGTCCATCTTTTGGCGTTACAAAAGCGGTTCTATGCGTCAGTCATTTCAGTGAAGTCGAACCCTATTGCTGATCTTCTTCAATTTTGAATTTTGCCCTTTTCTTATTCGTAACTTGGCGGTCCCGAGCGAATTTGCAAAGGAAATGAAACTGCAATTCAGGAATATTTTTCTCAAAAGAGCCATTTTTACAGACCATAATCTGTAACTGTGTTATGTGAGTATCAGTTCCGGCCACAAAGCGATATCTTATATCATATTAGATACCAGCAGGATAGCTGTAATTGGAATAAAAGTAGCCCCCTATTTCATGACAAATAAAGCGTAAAACTCTTCAAGGCTTTTACAAATTGGGATACTTTACAATATTACCATGCATTTCGGCAACAACACCTCTTTCTATATGCTATTGCAAACCAACCAGATGAGTCTGATTGTTGTGAACGTGCCCCCTAGTTTCGTGACAGTTTAATATCTACTTGCAAACAAGGAAGGGACACAGATGCCCCTTCCATATACCACATTATGCCGCAATTTTCGCAATCTTCTTTCTCATAGATTCCCCTTGATTTCTAACCTGTGTGCCGGATTAATTATTCTGTCCATTATTGCATCTGCCACTGTCTGTTCACCGATTATATCATACCACTTACTTACAGGAACCTGCGATGTGATAATAGTAGAGGCCTTTCCATGCCTATCCTCGATTATTTCCATTAAGATAGACCTGCTTTGAGGATCAAATGGCTTTAATCCGAAATCATCCAATATCAGGAGATTCTGTCTCTCAATTTTAGCAATCTCCCTAATATAAGAACCATCCCCCTTGGCCATTTGAAGCTTACCCATAAGTTTAGCTGTGTTATGATACATAACTTTATGGCCAAGGCTACAAGCCTGGTGGCCAATGGCTGAAGCGATATAGCTCTTTCCTATTCCAGTGCTGCCGGTAATGAGGATATTTTCGTATTTGCTCAGAAACTTGCAATCACCCAGGCGCATGAGTTGATTCTTATCCAGGTTACGGTCAGTATTGTAATTGAGCTCTTCCAGGGAGGCCTTATAACGGAACCGTGCATTTTTAAGTTGGCGCTCTATACTGCGATTATGCCTGTCATCCCATTCTGACTCGATAAGGGTGGATACCATCTCATCAGGGGTGTAATCCTCCGTTTTGCCGGACTCTATGCTTGTTTTAAAAGCCCTGTGCATCCCATGGAGGTTCATCTTTTTCATTGTTTCTAACGTTTTTTCATTCATGTTTATTTGGTTTTAAAGAACATTGATACTATTATTGATAATAATCCTTACCGCGTATATTATTGTGCTCTGGCATCTTCAGGTTATTACTTTCATCATCAAGCATGTCTAACCCCTGTTCCAGTATCTTTTTTATAATCCTGTAATTATAGAGGCCACAACTTGCAGCGCGCTGACATGCCTTGGTAAGGCGTTCGTTCCCGACTTTTTTAGCAAATCCAAGTATCCCGTTGCATATTCTATACGCCTGGTCTGCGTGACGCTGGCTATCAAGTATTATACCGATGTAAACCTTCACGTCCGCATGTATTCCTTCCGCAAGCAATACGAACTTATCTGAAGTCAATTCGCTGGTAAAACGATAGGCAGGAAATAGATGCTCATTAACAGTAGTGTATGTATATGCAAGTCTGTCGCGCATGTAAAATGCAATGCGTTCAAAATGATAAAACATTTCAACCGACTCACTGGAGTATAGCACCTTTATTTTTTTACCTATAACCTGATAGGGTACACTATAGTAGTGTTTATCCGCCGGGAGGCAGATATGGCCATTCTTCGGTACGGTTACATAAACCTGTTTCTTTAACTCATACCGTAATAAAGGGAGTGGGAGAAGGCTCGCCTTTTCCATTTCTCTGAATAGTTGCCAACGGCTGCATTCCTTACCTGTAATTGCCTGATTGTTGTGTTCTTCCAGGGCTAGCCAGATTGCCCTGTTTAATTCTTCAAGCGAATAAAACGTCCGGTCTCTTAGTTTGGCATAGATGCGGGTATAGATTATCCTGACGGCAATTTCAACGGGAGCCTTGTCAGTGGGCCTATACACCCTTGCGGGTAAAATGGCCGTATTGTAATGCTCCGCAAAATCAGAGAAAGTTTCGTTTATAGAAGGCTCATACCTGCTGGGCTTTTTTACTGCTGAGCGTAAATTATCGCAGACAATGGCCCCAGGAACACCACCGTAGAATTGCAAGGCGTTTTCACAGGCAGGGATAAAGTCTTCCTTCTGCTGTGTCATTACCGCCTCGACGTAAGTAAGTTGGCTGGCACCGAGGATAGCTACAAAAACTTCAACATTCTTGACCTCACCTGTCTTCTCATCAGTAATGGGCAGTTTCTGCCCTGCAAAATCTATGTACAGTTTATCCCCTGGCTTATGTTCTTTATGCATAATAGGTATTGCACGCGCCCTCCATTTCTTGAAGTAGCGGTTGAACCGGCTGTAGCCATAGCCGTCAGGATGCTTTTTTATGTATTCCTCCCATAACATCAGTTGTGTTACGCCCCTGCGCTTAAGTTCTTTATTCATTGCAGGGAACATGCTGATTAGTTTTTGCAGCATTATGTCAATGGGCTTCTCTTCAGGCTTTAAGAAGAGTTCTTCCAAATCCTCATCGGTCAACTCATTTATTTCTTCAAATGTCAGCCCACTTTTCTTGAAGTCGGTAATGTGTTTTCTCAGCGTAGCTCGAAGTATACCTGTTTGCTTTACTATTTCAAAGAAGGCAATATGTTGAGTATGCAGGCGTAGTATGTGACGTATGTTGCTCATGCCAGTAGGTTCTTAATTTCTTGGCACAAAGCAAACTGAAAGAAAAATGAGTGCTCGGGAAATAACTTGGCTATGCAAGCCAAGTTATTGACAATAAAAGAATAGGTAAGGATTCGAACGGAAAAAAATCTACTCAGAATCGATTTGTAATTACATTTACATCACCAAAACAGTCGGAAAATGGCAAGTGATAGAATCAATGCACTAAAGCAGGAGATTGAACCATTACGGAAGCAGCTTTTAAACCATTCATTATATTCTTCCATTCAATCTATGGCCCAACTCCAGATTTTTATGGAATACCATGTGTTTGCGGTTTGGGATTTCATGTCATTATTAAAATCACTGCAAAAGAATCTCACATGTACAGATATTCCATGGATACCAAAAGGAAGCCCTCAGACAAGGTATTTGATCAATGAGATAGTGTTGGGCGAGGAATCGGATGTTGATGAGAATGGGAACAGAATAAGCCATTTTGAGCTCTATATGAAAGCAATGAAGCAGGCAGGTTGCAATCTTACTTGTATAAATGAGTTTATTAAAAGCCTAAACAAACATATACCTTTAGATGCAAGCCTGACATTAGCCAAAGTACCGCTCGCTGCGATCCACTTCATTAATGATACATTTTCATTTGTGAATTCTAATAAAATCCATGTTACGGCAGGCGCATTTACATTTGGCCGTGAAGATTTGATTCCTGGTATGTTCATCAAGTTTGTGAATGAACTGGATAGGCAAGAACCGGATAAAGTAAGTATACTGAAGTACTATCTGGAAAGGCATATTGAAGTGGATGGTGAGCATCATTCACTTCTGGGCTATCAGATGATGGATGAACTATGTGGAGACGATAACAAGTTATGGGATGAATCTCTAAATGGTATTAAGATGGCTCTACAGTCGAGAATTAGTTTGTGGAATGCTATTCATCAAGAAATCCTGTAATGGGAGGGAAGGCATGGGGAATACAAAGTTAATAAAAGCCTACTGATAGGCCCGTTATATTTGATGGGTTGTGAAGCAGCAAGTTCTCCACCAATAGTAACAGCTGTATGCAATAGCTTATAAAAACAAGATAGTTCAAAAAAGGGAATCAGAATAACAGCATAAAACCTAAAGACTCTGCTCCCCATAAATCTCAATAACAGAAGCCTACCTCACAGCTTTGAAGCCTTCTCCTTTCTATCGTATTACTATAAATTTCTTTGTCAGCGTTTTTCCTCCTGACCTGACAGTAACGAAATAAACACCAGCGAGCAGGCCGCTTACGTCGCAAGTGTACTTCTTTGCTTTATCATTAGGGTATGAGTTATTAAGTATGTTTTGTCCAATTACATTGGTTATCGTTATGTTTTCTATGGCCTGTTCTGTGCTTACTGTTAACTGATCTTTTGCCGGATTAGGGTAAAGTTCAAGTTTATCGGTT
>DATHOD010000044.1:0-14958 GCA_035485295.1 Bacteroidia bacterium | reverse complement strand
TGGAAATATTGGCACCGATGACATTATTCCACTTGAAACATTAAGGCTTGGATTGCGCGGAGATACCTTTATGAAATTCCTGCCAGAGGCTTCGAAGAAGAAGTGGAAGTAAGCCCCAGCCCTCCCCGATAGGAAGGGAGAATTATGAAAAATTCAAGAAACTACAAATAAGTAGAATTAACAATACTGCATTTAGCAGTGTTGTTGCAACTGATTTAAGAAATGGCCATATCATGGCGCAGTAAATTAAAAGACTGATACTGGCAAGTCCTGCCATATGGAAAGCCCAATGTGCTTTTTCTTCCATTCCACTAAAGGCAAGTAATTGTACTGCACCACATGTAATAAGTATATGACCGTCCATTAACAACCTTAACAGGTTGCGGTCATATACTTTACCATGTTCCGAGCGAAGTACAAAAATATCGTGCAGCAGGCCATTTATAACTGACCATGCTCCGACAAGAAGTACTGCCCAGGAAAGAAAACTCATCTAACAATCTTAAAGTTGAAGTTCGGGCTTTGGAATTTCATCATTAATCTTACCCAGATAGGCAGCAGCATTTCAGTTGCACGTGCAGCAGTTATATCACCCATATCAAGCACTTCAGGCCAGCCAAAACCTTTTATTAATATCTCAGAAACCTTTGCTTTAGCATCGGCATCATTACCACAGACAAAAAGATCGTGGCTACCCGGAACCAATTTAGGATTTACCATAAGCACACAATTCATTGTATTAAGCGCCTTTACCACTTTAGTATCTGGAAATATTCTTTGAATTTCCTCGCCTAATGAATTGGTATTTGTCAGTTCGGGTGTAAGGAAAGGAGGCATACCTTTTGAAAAGTCAAGGGCATTGGCAACATCTACCAATATTTTACCTTTTAAATTATTAGCACCGGCCGCTTTCAATGCTTCAATTGACACTTCACCTTTGGTGCAATTAAAAACAATTTCACTAAACGCAGCGGCATCGGCAAAAGTGCCTTGTGAAGCTTTAGCACCTGCGCCCTTCACCCACTCTACTGCCTTTTCATTATTAGCAGTACGTGAACCCATTTTTACTTCGTGGCCTAACTCAACAAGTTTAGTGCCTATGGTTTTACCAACCATTCCGGTTCCTATAATACCTATTTTCATGCTTATTTATTTTTTAGGGTTATATATTACATGACGAAATATAGCTGATTTTGCTTTAATCAGCTTTTGAACAATATGTAAAATTTATGTTAAGACTACCGGGACATAACCGCGAGCAATTCCGCTTTTTTCTGGCGGGAAACTTCCAAAGACACGCCATCTTGCATAACCACGTATCCCCCATCACCCTTAATGTAACGGGCAACACAGGATAGGTTTATCAAGTGCGTTTTATGTATGCGGAAGAAAGGATGATCAGAGAGCATCTGCTCATAGTCTTTAAGCGTTTTTGATGAGGTTATTTTACGCTTATCCTTCAAGAAAATAGACGTATAATTAGAATCAGCTTCGCAACGAACAATATCATCTATATCAACATACACGATCTCCTCTGGTGTGGGAATAGGAAGTTTTTGAACCTTTTGAGTTTGAGCTAACGAAGTCAATAAATTCTGAACCTTGCTAAAATCTGTTTGGCCTTTGCTTTGTTTCTCTTCACACTTTTTTACCGCAGCTTTCAATTCATCAATATCTATAGGCTTTAACAGGTAATCGAGTGCATTGTGCTTAATAGCTTTAAGTGCATATTCGTTATACGCTGTAGTAAATATCACATCAAAATTCAATTCCTTAAAGCGCTTTAACAATTGAAAGCCATCAGCATGAGGCATTTCCACATCAAGAAAAACAAGGTTAGGAGAAAGTGCGTTTATTTTCTTTTCTGCTTCATTGGCAGAATGAACTACGGCAAGAACTTTAACCTCCGGACAGTATTTGCCAATAAGCAAGTTAAGCGCTCCTGCTCCGGAAACTTCGTCATCAACTATTATTGCATTAAGCATAGGTAGTGGTATTAGTTAAAAGTGGAATAAATATTTCTACGGTTGTACCGGCTGAAGAACCATCAGGATTCATTTTATCTGTGAACTTAGCCTTCATATTTCCTGCACGTAATCTTTCTTCAGTTATTGATAATCCAACTGATTGATGTGTTTTATTTTTCTTTATCGCCATGGCACGCTGCCTGCCAATTCCGTTATCATCAACAGTACATTTAAGCATAGTGCCTTGCTCTTCAACCTTAATTAACAACTCTCCCTGCTTGCCATCTTCCAGGTGCATGAGCCCATGCCAGATTGCGTTTTCCACGTATGGTTGAATTATGAGAGGTGAAATTAAAACATTCTCAGGATTGATAGAATCATCCACATCTATCGAGTATTTGAACTTTGATGAGAACCTGACAAGTTCGAGTTCTATATATAGTTCAAGCATTTCCAGTTCTTCAGAGAGCCTAATGGTTTCATACTTCGAATTCTCAAGTACCTTACGTATAAGCTTTGAAAATTTAGATAAGTGACGCTGAGTAGCCTCAGTATCATTTTGCAAAGTAAAGTGCTGTATTGAGCTTATCGCATTAAAAATAAAATGAGGATTCATTTGTGCCCTGAGCGCTTTTAATTCCATTAACGATTTTTGCTGCTCCACCAGCTTCTTTTCCTTTTGAATGTTCTTAAGTGTACGTAATATGAGTAATGCAACCAACAATAGGATGAGCGCAATTGCAGTTGCGATAAGCGTTATAAGCTTTTGCTTGCTCCTCTCCGCTTTTACAATAATATCCTTTTTATCCTGTTCTGCTTTTTCTGCTGCCTGCTTCTGCTCAAACTCATAATTCATTTCAGCCTGAATAGTCTTCCTGGCATTTTCGCGGTTATAGAGACTATCCTTTACAACGTCGTATTTCTTAGATACATCAAAAGCCTTTTGCAATTGCCCGGTTTGTGCATACACATCACCTATGGCACTATAATCAACCTTTAATTGTTCCAAGCTGTGCATGCTATCAGCAAGTGCAATTGACCTAACCAAGAAAGGTTCTGCATCTTTAAATTTTTTCTGCTTTGAATAAATAAGTCCAATGCTTCCGGTATTTCTGGAGATTCCCTTTTTATCACCAATATCTTCACAAATTCTTAGTGCTTTGGTGTAATATTCCAGTGCGCCAGCAAAGTCATTCTGCGCTGAGTTTATATTGCCAATATTACTATTCACAAGGGCAACACCATGCTTATTACCAATCTCCTCATCCAGTTTTAAGGCTTTAAAATCATATTCCAATGCTTTTGAATAATTCTTCTGACTATAATATACATCAGCTACATTGGCTGTTGCTGTAGCATTGCTGTATTTATCTCCTATATCTTCTTCCGTTGCCTGATCTTTCAAATAATATTCGAGAGCCTTTGGGTAATTACCCATAGCATAATAAACGTTACCAACGTTGCCATTATTCTCTGCAATGCCGCTCTTGTCACCTATACTATCATAGATAGTGAGAGCTTTGAAATAGTAATCTAATGCCCTGGGATAGCTACCTTGATTGTAATACACATTCCCAATATTGCCGGTATTTTCTGCAATGCCACTCTTATTCTTTCTTTCAGAATACATACCCAAAGCTTTATAATAATACTCCAACGCCTTTGAATAATCACCCTGATCGCTATAAATATTTCCAATAGTGCCAGTATTCTTTGCTACCTGCTCCTTATCTCCAATCTCCTCGTAATCCTTTACCGATTTAAAAGAATACTCGAGTGCCTTTATATAATCTCCTTGTCTTTCGTACACCACTCCTATGTTACCTGTATTCCGAGCAATTTCCTTTTTGTCCCCTAAATCTTCTGCAGCTTTTAAGGACCTTGTATCGTACTCCAGCGCCTTAGGGTAATCACCCTGCCTTTCGTATATCACACCCATATTACCGGTGTTTCTGGATATACCTTTCTTATCACCAATCTCTTCATAGGTTTTAAGTGCTTTCATATAATAATCAAGTGCTCCGTTATAATCTGCTTTATAATAACAGATATTACCAAGTGAATTATTAGCAAAAGCCGAACCCTTTGGGTACTTGAGTTGTTCGGCTAGAGAGAGCGCCTGATTACCTAGTATTAATGCCGTATCTGTTTTACCGGATGCTATATAAGTCCTGCAAAGGTTATTCAAATGCTTTACCTTGCTTGTATCATCTTTATCTGCTTTTAGCAATGCCAATAGTGAATCAGCCCTTAATGCCTGGGCAAAAAGATTTGTGGAGCAAATTGCAAATAAGAAGATGATTGAAATTAACCTAAGCCGCATACAAAACATTTAACAATGCTAAAAGTAGTCAAATTACAGGATTTTAGCTTACCCACTTAGCCAGTAACGTGAGGCGTTGAGTGAATTACGTGAGGGGTTGAGTCGCAAGGGGTGCGGAGTAAGGAATAAGTCAATGTGTATCTAATTATCAATCTATTAGGATTATCCTCAATAAACGGAGTTCACTAAGTTATTCCCGTCATTCAATCATTAGTCCTTTTTATTTATAGTGTTATACCTTCTCTTTGTACTACTAAAGCCCCAAACCATGAATACAAAAATTATCCTTTCCTCGGTTCTATTAAACATTGTGCTGCATAATGCCACACTTTCCCAAATAAAAGTTCCTGCAGATGATACATTAGCTATAAACTACATAGATGCATATTTTTCAGCTGACGGCACACTAGATTTCAATCATAAAAAAAGTCTTCCAGCATATTTTGCACCTAAAGGAAGTAATCTCTCAACCATTTTCTGTGGTTCATTATGGGTTGGTGGAATTGATGCAGGCGGACAGCTACATGTTGCTGCACAGACATATCATCAGAATGGGAGCGACTTTTGGCCTGGTCCTATAATGGACAGCGCTAACTATTCTCCACATGAGGATACGTTATGGAATAAATTATGGGTAGTAAATAAATCGACCATAGATAGTTTTAGAAAAGGATTATTTGGAACTAAGATACCCGCATCGATTCTTAACTGGCCTGGTGATGGAAATACTGCGTTAGGAGAAATGGCTCACCTTGCCCCATACATGGATTCTAACAAAAATGGTTATTACGACCCTACAGGTGGAGACTATCCATTGATACGTGGAGACCAGGCTATGTATGTTATATTTAATGATGACCGTGGTGCTAAACACGGAGAATCAGGAGGCAAAAAATTTAAAATAGAAGTACACTTAATGGTGTATCAGTTTAATAACCCATCAGATAGTGTTGTTTACGAAACTACATTTATGCACTACGATATTTATAATCGCTCGAAAAACAACTATAATAATGTTTATTACGGTTATTGGTGTGATATGGATATTGGTAATGGAGGTGATGATTATATTGGCTGTGATTCAGCAAACAACTATTGGTATTGCTATAATGGTGAACCAACAGACCCTGACGGAAGTGGACAATTTGCAGGTGAATGGGGATATCATGATACCCCCCCAGCACAGGCAGTTGTTTACATGTGTGACCCTATGAACCATTTCCAATTCTACAACAATGATTTCACAGTACAAGGAAATCCATCAAGTGATACTATGTATTATAATTACATGCAAAGCATTTGGGGTGACAAAACACATACAACCTATGGAGGAACAGGATACATGAGCAGCGACACAAACACTAATTATATGTTCCCCAGTTTCCCGGATTCTACTATTGGATGGTCCATGGTAAGTGCAAAATATGCACCTCAGGATGTAAGAGGCTTAAGCAGTACAGGACCATTAACCCTTAATGCCGGAGATGCTAAATCTTTAGATATCGCATTAGTTTTTGCACAATCGTTTTCAGGTAACAATATTAGCAGCGTGGCTCTTCTGCAAAAATATGTACCGCATATAAAGACCTTCTACACTTCTCAGTCTTTTGTGTGCGATTCTGACTTACTTGGAGTGAATGAAATAAACATGGAAACATTAAAAAACACGGCTATTATTTACCCTAACCCTTTTAGTTCCAAAGCTACATTGCAGGTGAATACATCGACTCCGATTAAAAAGGCCAATCTGAAAGTGTATGATATGCTTGGCAGAGAAGTAATGGTCATAGATAATATTCACACTAATTCAATTATAATTAACAGAAATAACCTAAATAAGGGAATGTATTTCTATAAATTGATTGAAGAAGGAAATACTTTGGTAAATGGAAAGTTTATTGTGGAATAAAGCTCAAGACATTGCACTTCTTGGCCCTAACTCAATAATATCCATGTCTTTTATGTTATCTCCATCTATAACGAAACGAACCATGGTCCTAACTTTATGGAAACCTTCACGGCCTGCTGCACCCGGATTAATATGGAGAACATTCAGATTCTTATCGTAGATAACCTTTAGAATATGAGAATGGCCACAAATGAATATTCCCGGCGGCTTTTGAAGCAATGCCAAACGTAATGATGGAGTATAATTTGGCGGATAACCTCCAATATGGGTTATCCATACCTCTTTCTTCTCGCAATAAAAGCGTTGATGCAAGGGGCAGACCTTTCTTATTTCCTGTCCATCGATATTACCATATACGGCACGCACAGGCTTAATCTTATTTAACCTATCAAACACTTCAATAGTGCCAATATCACCTGCATGCCATATTTCATCTACCGGTTCGGCATACTTGCACATGGCATCATCTATGTATCCATGCGTATCTGAAAGGAGAAGAATCTTTTGCAAGAGTAATTACAAATTAAAAATTACGAATTACTAATATTTCGAGCTTTTGTAGTAATCTGTATCTTACTAAGTATTTTACAGATTTCGTTTGCATCATTCAACAAACTTTGCGCTTCCTTTTTACTAAGATACTCAGTAGCCTGAAGCAATTTCAACCAATAGATTGCTTCTCGGGCTTCCTTATACGAGACACTTATTTTAGCCAGAAAATCCTTAGTAGATTGCCCACCTATCGACTCTTCAATATTTGCTCCAATAGATGTTCCAGAGCGTAATAATTGCTTTGATAAAACAAATTCCCTTTTCTCTAATATCAGATGCTTATAGACATTTACTATCCGTATAGCGAATACAAAACTCTTATGCTGAACTATATTATCGTCTTTCAACTCGTAATTTTTAATTCGTAATTCTTAATTTACTGAAGAAACATCTTCAGTTAATTGCATTTCATACATCTCCCTATAAGCACCCTTGCGGCTTATCAATTCCTCGTGTGTGCCATGTTCTATAACCCTTCCCTTATCCAATACAATAATCTTATCGCACAGTTTAACCGAAGAAGCACGATGGCTAATAATTAATGTTGTTCGTCCACGCATCAACTCCTCAATATTCATCAATATCTCCTGCTCAGTCTTTGTATCTACAGCAGATATACAATCATCAAAAAGTAAAATAGTCGGGGCTTTTAACATAGCACGTGCAATTGAAACACGCTGCTTTTGTCCACCCGAAAGTGTAATCCCCCTCTCGCCTACCATGGTTTCAAAGCCCTCTTCAAATTCCATTATGTTATCATATATCACCGCATCTTTGGCAGCTTTCTCAACCTGCTTCTTAAGTTCATCCCTATCTGTATGCTGGTCAGAAACTGAAAATGCAATATTGTTTGCAATAGTATCTGAGAAAAGAAAAACTTCCTGAGGAACATACCCGATTTGGGTACGCAATTGTGACAAAGGAATATTCTTCACATCAATTCCATCAACATAAATAGTTCCTGAAGTGGTATCGTACATCCTACATATAAGCTGAGCAATGGTAGATTTACCGCTTCCAGTTTTTCCAACTATCCCTAAGGATTCCTGCTTAGCGACTTTAAAAGATACTTCTTGCAATGCCTTAATTCCAGAATCAGGATAAACAAAAGAGACATTCGAAAATTCAATCTCGCCTTTAACTTCAATATTATGTGCAGTATTTGTTTTTATAGTTGGCTCGGTCCTTAAAAATTCATTTATACGGGTTTGTGAAGCAGCGGCACGTTGTACAATAGAAGTGATCCACCCTAAACTCGCAATCGGCATAGTGAGGTTAGTAACGTAAATCATAAATTCAGCAATATTGCCAATAGTAACCTTGCCCTGCATGGCATCTCTACCACCTATATACACTACAAGCACAGTACTAAGGCCCACAAGCATCATTAAAAAAGGCTGGAACAATGACTCAATTTTTGCCAGGCTCATATTCCTCTTTTTATAATCCTCGCACTCCCTTTCGTAGTCGTTAATAAATGTCCTTTCAAGCTTGTATGACTTCACTACTCTTATCCCTGAGAAGGTTTCCTGTGCCTTATTAAACAATATTGATAACTGCTGTTGTACTGAAGTGCTTTTCTTATTTATAAGATTACTTATGTAGTAAATAGAAAAGTATAGCAATGGCATAGGTGACAATACAAGTAAAGTAAACCTTACATTAACCTGTAACATTACCGTCAGAGTTATGGCGATTAGCGTAATCGTATTCACTGTGTACATTAATGCGGGGCCAACGTACATTCTAACCTTACCAACGTCTTCACTTATACGGTTCATCAAATCGCCGGTATTATTGCGCTTATAAAAAGCCATATCAAGCTTTTGATAATGTTCAAAAACCTCATTCTTAAGGTCGTACTCAATAAGGCGTGAAGTAACTATGAGGGTTTGACGGGTTAAGAACAGAAAGAAGCCGCTAACCAACGCCATTACAAGTACAATAGCCACATAATACAGCAAATGGCTTACTGCCAAAGGTATTCCGGCAGGAGAGGTATTAACCATGCTATTGGCATAATCTATCCCCTGGCGCACGTAAGGCGTAGAATAAACCTTGAACCAACCGGACAGGATTACAAAGAGTAAACCCGATATAAGCCTAACCCTGTATTTGAAGAAATATTTATTGAGATGAAGGAGCGATTTCACAGTATTATTTTGTCTCTTGTTTTAAGCACTTTATCTGCCTTATTCATGGCTTTACATTGGGTGCTCAGGTTTTTTTGGGCAGGTATTAAATTTAATATACCTTTGCCCCACTCTAAGCAATTATTCCCCATAAATAAGAAAACACAAAATTAACGATATTCTACCGAATAAACCTATTTAGTATGATTGAAACTAAGGAAGTTAAAAAGACATCGGGCAGCGTTGACAGTGGCGTAACAGTTCAAATGTCGACCTACAACCACGAAGAAGTATTGTTTTGTAATGATAACGCTACCGGACTAAAGGCTATTATAGCTGTGCACAATACAGTTTTGGGCCCTAGCTTAGGCGGTTGCCGTATTTGGAAATATGGTACTGAACAAGATGCATTAAATGATGTATTGCGCCTTTCACGAGGTATGACCTATAAAGCATCAGTTGCAGGATTAAACCTGGGTGGTGGCAAATCGGTAATTATTGGCGATGCAAAGACCATTAAGAATGAAGCCTTGATGAGACGCTTTGGCCGTTTTGTTGACGACTTGGGCGGTAAATACATTACCGCTGAAGACGTTGGCTCTAGCAGCCGCGATATGGAATACATCCGCATGGAAACCAAGCACGTTACCGGCATACCTGAATCAATGGGTGGCAGTGGCGACCCTTCTCCGGTTACCGCTTATGGTGTGCTATTAGGAATGAAAGCAGCTGCCAATGAAAAATGGGGCAACGATAGCCTGAAGGGCAAAAAGGTATCGGTACAAGGTATTGGCAATGTTGGTGAATACCTGGTAAAACTGCTTAGCGATGAAGGTGCTAAGGTTTACATTACCGATATTAATGAAGAGAAACTGAAAGAAGTAGCTAAGACATACAAAGCGGAAGTAGTAGCACTGAATGCTATTTATGATATTGATGTGGATATTTACGCTCCCTGCGCATTAGGCGCTACCGTAAATAACGATAGCCTAGCGCGTTTGAAATGCTCTATTATAGCAGGTTCTGCAAACAATCAGTTAGCTGACGAAAAAGTACATGGAGAAGCTTTGGTAAAACAAGGTATTATATATGCTCCTGATTTTGTTATCAATTCAGGCGGACTGATAAACGTATATACCGAACTTGGTGGAAACTACAATAAGCAACGCGCAATGCAGCATGCTGATAAGATATACGACATTACAAAGGAAATCTTCCGCATAGCTAAGCAAGAAAACATACCAACTTATTTAGCCGCTAACAAGGTTGCTGAAAAGCGTATTGAAGCAATTGGAAAGGTAAAACTGAATCACTAATTAGCAATTAATAATTAGTAATTAATAATTGAGATACAGATAAAGTTTAAGATTAGGTTAAAATATACATTGACAATAAAAACGTTCTTTATTTATGCTTAACAGAAGGTATCTTCGCATAAAGGTATTGCAAACACTTTATTCATTCTTCCAGGGTGAAGAAAAGAATATGCCTGCTAAAGAAAGAGAACTGGTTGCGAGCATAGAAAAGATATACGACCTCTATATATACATCCTCCTTCTACTTATTGAAATCCGCCGCCAGGCCGACAGAACCCTTGAGGAGCGCAAAAAGAAGCATATTCCTACCGCCGCAGACATTAACCCTAACCGCAAGTATATAGAGAATAAAGCATTACTGCTTATTGAAAACTCAGCGGTGCTTGCAGCGGAAAAGAAATCAAGGACTATGGGCCTTACTTCAGAAGAAGATGACCTGGTGAAAAAACTTTACCAATTGGTTACCGCTTCTCCTGAATATGCAGCATACATGAATGATGAGGAGCAAACATTTGAAAAAGACAGGAAGTATATTGCTTCTGTTTACAAAAAACTCCTTTCAGATAACGAACTGTTAAAGCACCACCTTTTTGAAAAGAACATACACTGGGCAAGCGATTATATGCTGGCTAATATTTGTGTTGTAAAGACAATCGAGAGTATTACCGAAGAAGGCGGATTAGCGCTTATGCCATTGTATAAGGCAGATGACGATATGGATTTTATGCTTGAACTCTTCCGTAAAACCATATTGAGCGATACCGAGAACATGGAGTTGATTGGCAAAAAAATAGCCAACTGGGAACCTGAACGTATAGCATCAATGGATATGCTGCTTATGAAAATGGCCATTACCGAAGTAATGAATTTTCCCGCCATACCCGTAAAAGTTTCCTTGAACGAATACATAGAGATATCGAAGCTTTACAGCTCACCTAAGAGCAATACCTTTATTAATGGCATATTAGATGCTATTGTGAAGGAGCTCCGTAGTAAAAAACAATTTGTTAAGGTTGGCAGGGGATTAATTGAATAATATTACTTTTGGTCTGTTAAATATCCATATCCCCATGAAAAGGTTAGTTTATTTTCTTTCAGTAATTGCTTTAGGCTCAGTATTGTATTCCTGCAATGGCGGTAATAACAATACGGGTTTGTCATCAGACCTGGTAAATGTTAACGGTAAGTTACCGGTAATGACATTTACAGATACAACCCACGATTTTGGGACAATAAATCAAGGTGAAAAGGTTTCCTATACATTTAAGTTTAAGAACACAGGAAGCACTGACCTGGTAATCTCTTCTGCTAATGGAAGTTGCGGCTGCACAGTTCCTCACTATCCTAAGGGCACAGTAAAACCGGGCGAAGAAAGCCAGATTGACGTCACCTTCGACAGCAGTGGCAAATCGGGCAAAGTGGAGAAAATGGTTACCCTTGTCACCAATTGCCAGCCTAACACCAAGATACTTACTATTACATCAAATATCATAGTTCCTAAATATCAATAAAACCAAATATGCTTAATTCAATTATTTTAATGGGTGCTCCCCAACCAGGACAAAGTCCGCTTATCTCTTTTCTTCCTATAATTCTTATTGTTGTAGTATTCTACTTTTTCATGATACGCCCTCAAATGAAAAAACAAAAGGATCAGAACAAGTTCAAAGAGGGAATTAAGAAAGGCGACAAGATCATTACCATTGGCGGAATACATGGTAAAATTGCTGAAATAAGCGAAAGAACCTTTATTATAGAAGTGGAAAACGGGATACGCCTGAAGATCGAGAAATCAGCTGTTTCAATGGAAAACTCCGTTGCGCTGCAAAAGAAAGACGAATAAAACCCAGAGGCGATGAAAACATCGCTCCTTAAAACTATAA
The DNA here is from genome assembly GCA_035485295.1 of Bacteroidia bacterium. GTDB lineage: Bacteria > Bacteroidota > Bacteroidia > JABEUT01 > JABEUT01 > JABEUT01. The sequence goes on along the minus strand of DATHOD010000044.1, from coordinate 2,876 downwards.
GGCAGCCCGATGATGATAAAAAGTCGGGCAAGTTCAATTATAAACTGGTAACATCCTCGGTGTGCCTGGTGCTGTCCATTGCTCTGTGGCTAATGAACATGATGTCGAAAAAGTACACCGAAACACTTACCTTCTATATTAAATACGAGCATCTGCCACAAGATAAGAAGCTCTACCCCTCTTCAGATACTATACACCTGAAAGTTACCTCCAGCGGATTCCGCTTAATGGCATATAAGGTTGGAATAAACGACCCTGTTCTAAAGATAGATGCATCTTCCTTCCGCCATAACATGTATAGCCTTGTCAATCATAATCACACTGAAAAGCTTGAGGAGCAATTAACAGAGGATGTAAAAGTGATAGAAGCTACACCCGATACTCTTTATTTAAGGAACGAACCCACATCAGCTCAAGACCAGAACTAATGCTTAAAATAGGCATAACCGGTGGCATAGGAAGCGGAAAATCAACCGTATGCAGCATATTTAGGTGCTTTGGTATTCCAGTGTTTAATGCCGATGAAGCAGGACGCAGAATATTAGCGGAAGATGAAACTGTCAAACTAGAAGTTGTTCAACTATTAGGAGAAAGCGTTCTGGATAAGGGCCAGCTTAACAGAAAAGCAATAGCCTCAATTGTCTTTAATGACAAAGCCAAGCTAGAAAAGCTAAATGCCATTATACACCCAAGAGTAAGAAGGGCTTTTACTGATTGGACAGATAAACAAAAAGCACAGTTTGTAATAGATGAAGCTGCTATTCTTTTTGAGAGTGGTACATATGCAATACTCGATGCTGTTATTGTTGTTACTGCGCCAGAGAAGCTGAGAATTGAGAGAGTAATGGCACGCGACGGACTTTCTGAGACTACCATTAGGGAGCGAATGAAGAACCAATGGAGCGAGGAAGAAAAAATAAAACGGGCAGCTTTTGTTATACAAAATGATGAAACCAGTCTTCTCATCCCGCAGGTGATTGATGTATACAACCATCTTCTATCAAAGAAGCTGAGCAAATGAAAATAGCATTACTTACTGATGGAATATATCCTTACGCCATTGGTGGAATGCAAAAACATTCTTTCCAATTAGCGAAAGAGTTGGCAGGTAACAAGTGCACCGTTTATTTATTTCACTGCAACGAAAGTAGTTTCGATGCTTCTAAACTTGAATTCTTTACGGAAGAAGAAAGAAAATACATAAAGTCCTTCGTTATACCCTTTCCTCATAAAACCTACTTCCCGCTCCATTACTTATACGAATCGCATCTTTATTCTAAGTTTATTTACGAAGCTCTTACACCTCATCTGCCAGAAATAGACTTCGTATTTGCTCAGGGGTTTTGCGCATGGGAACTATTAAAACATAAAAAAGAAGTTAAGCCCCCTCCTATCCTGGTGCATTTCCATGGCCTGGAGATGTTCCAAAACATTCCTTCCATAAAGGCAAAACTGACCAATATATTTCTAAAGCCAGCTGTAAAGAAGAATATTCAATTGGCGGACTATACTATTTCGTTTGGAGGAAAAATCACGACTATGCTTCAATCTATTGTGCCGAAAGAAAAGATATGGGAGATACCTGGATCAATTGATAAATTATGGCTTTCAGAAAACACTATGCCGGTAAAAGACGCAGTTAGATTTGTATTTGTTGGCAGGTATGAACGCAGGAAAGGATTACCGGAATTGAACAAAGCAATAAATACCCTTTCATCTTCTGCAAAATTTAGCTTTGAATTTATTGGTGATATACCGGACAGCCACAAGATAAATTCCAGTTCTGTTAAATACCATAGTAAAGTAACTTCAGAAGATAAGGTAAAAGAAATACTATCTAATAATGATGTTTTGGTGTGTCCGTCTTTTGCGGAAGGCATGCCTATAGTAATTATGGAAGCCATGGCTCAGAGCCTTGCTATTATTGCAACAGACGTGGGATCGGTTTCAACGCTCGTTAATGAGCAGAATGGATGGCTATTGAAAAGTCCCGACCCAAGTGCTATATCAAATGCAATGCTTGATGCCATAAACAATAAAGAAAGCCTGAGCAGCAAAAAAGAAAACTCAAGAAAAAAAATAGCAAAAGGGTTCCTGACTGAACAAGTCACTAAAAACTTGTTAGAGAAAATAGAAGCATCGAAAAAAATATTATCTTCAAACTAGCTTCTAGATTTTTTGACACAACGACCAATTAATTCATGAAACACATTGCCTTTAACAAGCCCTATATTACTGGCAAGGAACATAACTATATCCAAAAAGCAACCCGTTCAGGTAAAATTTCTGGTGATGGGATATTCACAAAAAAGTGCCAGGCTTTTTTTGAGAAAAAATATGGCTTTAATAAGGCACTGCTTACCACCAGTTGTACCGATGCATTAGAGATGGCTGCATTGCTTTGCAATATTGAACCGGGCGATGAAGTAATTGCCCCTGCATTCACTTTTGTATCTACGGTAAATGCATTCATTTTAAGAGGAGCAAAAATTGTGTTTGCCGATAGCAAAAAGCAAAACCCTAATATTGACGAAACCACCATTGAATCGCTCATAACACCCAAGACTAAAGCAATTGTTGTAGTGCACTATGCCGGAATAGCATGCGATATGGACGTGATAATGGCACTGGCAAAAAAACATAACCTTATTGTTATTGAAGATACTGCCCATGCCATAGATTCATACTATAAAGGCGTTCCACTGGGTTCCATTGGAAATATGGGAGCGTTTTCTTTTCATGAAACAAAGAATGTCATTTCAGGTGAAGGTGGAATGGTCACTATTAACGATAAAAGATTTGCCGATAGGGCCGAAATAATAAGAGAAAAAGGAACAAACAGAAGCGCTTACTTTAAAGGTGAAGTCGAAAAATAT
>DATHOD010000043.1:0-3544 GCA_035485295.1 Bacteroidia bacterium | reverse complement strand
AAAATGTATGTGCGTGAAGGCAGCAATACAGAATATGAACGCAATATGGAAGCCTTCTTAAAAGAGCAGAAAGCAAAGGGAGTGGAATATGTAATTTTTGGAGATATTTTTCTGGAAGACTTGCGTGTATACCGCGATAATAACCTTGCCAAAGTGGGTATGAAAGGTGTGTACCCTTTGTGGAAGAAAGACACTACCCTACTCGCTCATGACTTTATAAAGAATGGTTTTAAGACAATCCTTTGCTGTACCAGCGATGCTTATCTTGGAGAAAAGGAAGTAGGAGAATTATATACCGAAGACTTTTTAAAACACCTGCCTGCTAATGTTGACCCATGCGGAGAAAATGGTGAGTTCCATAGCTTTTGCTTCGATGGGCCCATATATAAAACGCCTATTCACTTCACAAAAGGAGAGAAGGTTTATAAGCCCCTTGAGGTGAAAATGACCAAGGACCATCCCCCCATCAAAGGCCCTATGGCAAAGGGTTTCTGGTTTTGTGAGCTTAGTCATTGAACTGAGCGGGATAAATCTTAACTTTGTAGCTTATCAACAAACGACCTATGAGCGATATGACTGCTGTAAATAAATCACTATTCGATTACCTGTTATGGATGGGCGATAATAGCCTTATACTCGGCCACCGCCTTTCGGAATGGTGCGGGCACGGGCCTATTTTAGAAGAAGATATTGCAATGACCAATATATCGTTAGACCTGGTTGGGCAAGCACGCTTGTTCTATACCTATGCCGGAGAACTGGAAGGCAAGGGCCGCGATGAAGACGATATTGCTTACCTGCGCGATGTGATGGATTACCGCAATGCTATTATGGTGGAACAACCGAATGGAGATTTTGCGAATACCATGATGCGCCAATATTTGTTCACTGCATTCAGTTTCCAATTGTTTACAGAATTACTAAAGAGTACTGATGAACGTTTGCGAGGCATTGCAGAAAAGGCAATAAAAGAAGTTACCTATCACTTGCGCCACTGCAGTGACTGGATAATCCGCCTGGGCGATGGCACAGAAGAGAGCCACCAAAAAGTACAGGATGCTATTGAAACCTTATGGATGTTTACCGACGATATGTTCGAAACCATTGCCGGCGACAAAATACTTATCGATCAAAAAATTGTACCTGACCTGGCAACTATACGCCCTAAATGGGATGCAATGATAAAGCTAGTATTAGACGAAGCAACTATAAAGATACCTGCACGCAGCTTTATGATGAAGACAGGAAGAAAAGGAATACATACCGAATACCTGGGCTTTATATTAACTGAACTGCAATTTATGCAGAGAGCCTATCCGGGCGCTAAGTGGTAAAAAATAAATTCCCCATGGCAACCAAAGAAGAAATAATGAATTACCTGCAAGAGGTATTCGACCCTGAGGTGCCCGTGCTCAGTGTGGTTGATTTGGGTATTATACGCAAAGTAGAAGTTGATACTGAAGGAACCACTATTACTATTACCCCTACTTACACCGGTTGCCCTGCTATGAATGTTATTGAAGAAGACATTCGTACCAAGCTTACAGAGAAAGGAATCAGTAATTTCAATATTAAGACCATTATATCGCCAGCCTGGACAACAGACTGGATCAGCGAAGAAGGAAAAAAGAAACTGGAGGCTTATGGTATTGCACCTCCTGAAAAAACCTCGCTCGACATTAGCCTTATCAGCAACAAACCAAAAACAATTAAGTGTCCGCGTTGCGGATCGTTAGATACGGAAATGAAAAGCTTTTTTGGCTCTACCGCCTGCAAGGCACTATACGTTTGCAATAGCTGTAAAGAACCATTTGACTATTTTAAATGCTTATAACATAACATGGAACATATTCTATTTTCAATCAACAATGGTGTAGGTAAAATCACCCTCAACCGCCCCGATGTGCTCAACAGCTTTCACATGGCTATGGGTAAAGAAATGCGCGAGGTATTAGAAGAATGCAAGAACAATAAAGCTATCCGTGCCGTACTCATCACGGGTGCCGGCCGTGCGTTTTGTGCAGGACAAGACCTTGCTGCTGCCATTGCCCCGGGTGCAGATATTAAAGTAATTGTTCAGGAACAATACAACCCCATTGTACTTGGCATACGGAATTTAGAAAAGCCTGTGATCTGCGCTGTAAATGGTGTAGCAGCAGGTGCAGGTGCTAACCTTGCCATTGCATGCGATATTGTATTGGCAGCATATTCTTCTTCATTTATACAAGCATTTAGCAAGATTGGCTTAGTACCCGATACAGCAGGAACATTCTTCTTACCACGTTTAATAGGTATGCAACGCGCAACAGCATTAATGATGCTGGGCGATAAGATAACTGCAGAACAAGCCATGGAATTTGGAATGGTATACAGAGTATTACCTGATGAAGCCCTTATGGCTGAAGCAGAAAAGCTTGCTGAACAAATGGCAACAATGGCTACAAAAGGATTAGGATTGACAAAGCGCTTGCTCAACGCATCGTTTACCAATAGCTTGAAAGAACAATTAGACATGGAAGGCGAACTGCAAGCTATGGCAGCTAAAACGCAAGACAATGCAGAAGGTGTGAAAGCATTTTTAGAGAAGAGAAAACCTGTTTTTAAAGGAGAATAAAATGCGTATTTCATCCATTTTTATTCTTGTTTCCTTATTTTTCACTTCAAACCTAACCGCCCAAAAGATTTGGAAAAAAGACTCCAAATTAGAAGTTGGTAATGCACAATATTCACTCCAAGACTACAAAGCAGCTGGTTACAAATTTAAAGCACGCCATAAATTCCGTGTTCTTAAACCCTTCTTTAAAAAGTACTTCTTAATGACTAATGATAGTGTATTTCTAAAATCATTAGATACAGGCGCCTGCTATTTCTGTATTGAGCCATTAATAATAAACCTAACAACCCGAGATGGGTTTTATACTTGCAGGATATACTCAAAAACAGATCATGCAAGCCCACTTTTCGTTAACGGAGGATTCCCTCATTGGCCATATCTCATATCAAGCGGTAAGGTATTTCGTTTAGGACGAGATTCATTGAAGACAATAAGAATTATAGATAGCTGCACAACTCATCTAATGACCTTCTTTACATCTGATGATATTAAGTTCATGAAAAAATGGGGAGTTTGTTATCCTATGTGGTCAGATAATATTGCACTTGGACCAAATGTGATTTACAATGGGAAGAATATCTATATAGATGATAAAAATTAAGTAGAATAGCAATGTGCGGAATATGCGGTTTAGTTGGGGAAAGTAAAGATGCTGCGGGAAGTGTTTCCCGCATGATGTCTGCCATTGAGCACCGTGGCCCCGACGACGAAGGGTATTACATTGAAAATAGAATTGGTTTAGGCCATCGCCGCTTAAGTATTATAGATTTATCAAAGAACGGGCACCAGCCCATGTTAAGCGCTGATGGAAAATTGGCTATCATATACAACGGTGAGCTTTACAATTTCAAAACATTAAAACTGGAATTGCAACGTGCGCTTGCAGGAGACACCAAAGCACAATCATATCCATTCCGCACCCAAACAGAT
>DATHOD010000042.1:0-5931 GCA_035485295.1 Bacteroidia bacterium | reverse complement strand
AAGAGGAATATGTCTGAAAGATGGAGCCATCTATTGCGATGACTCATCTGAAGAGGCTGCTAAAGCATATAATAAACTATTTAATTAATGGAAGAGATAGATAAGAATAAAGGGTTAATTATTAAGGAAGAAATCTCTTCGGAAGTAAAGCTGCCTGCAAAGAACGGAGTACAGACACCTGAGGTAATGAAGCAGGAACTTTCAAAAGCCAATCAGGAGGTAAAGGACCTGAATGCTCAGCTTATTGCTGCCATGCGGAGTATCGATATCCTTATTAAACGAGTTGCTGAATTAGAGAAGAGTACTTATTTCAGGTTCAAAAGATATATATCGCATTATTTAAAACGCCTGCGCTCTAACTTCAAAACCGGCGGTAAAAAAGGATTCGTCTCACTGTTGATACATTATGTTTTTAATAAAAGCGTAAAAATTATACGGGAAGTATTAGCTAAAATACTGGAACATGCCTACCTGCTTGTTGAACCACGTAAGGTGTTTATTATTGAGGATTACAGCCAAGTTATTGCAACTACTGCCGACTATTCACAATATTTAATACGCAAAAAGCTTACCGATGTAAGGATTGAACTTATAAAGAGAGAGATTCTAACTCTCGCCAATAAGCCCTTGCTAAGTGTTGTTATGCCGGTTTATAACCCACCTATTACATTTTTAAAGGAGGCTTTGGATTCTGTCGTAGACCAGCTCTACCCTAACTGGGAGCTTTGTATTGCCGATGACTGCTCTACCGACCCTGAAGTGCGTAAAATATTAGATGAATATACAAGCAAGCATAGCAATATAAAGGTACTTTACAGGACAGAGAATGGCCACATTTCGAAATCTACTAATTCAGCTATTACGCTTGCAATGGGTGAATATTGCGTATTAATGGATCAGGATGATCTGCTTAAAGAGAATGCATTATTCGAAATAGCTAAAATGATCAATCATCATCCGGATGCTGAACTCATTTATTCAGATGAGGATAAGATTGATGAATATCGCATCCATTCTGAGCCACACTTTAAGCCTGATTGGAGTCCTGAAAGTTTACTGTCCAGAAATTACCTTGGGCACGTTTGTGTATTTAAGACTGCTGAATTAAGGGCTGTTGGTGGCTACAGAGAAGGATATGAAGGTAGTCAGGATTATGACCTTGCATTACGCTTTACGGAAAAATATAAGCACATATATCATATTCCTGAAGTGCTTTACCACTGGCGCTCACACTCACAAAGTGCTGCCTACCATGAAACGGCTAAGCCTTATGCTTACCGTGCAGCACAAAAAGCTATTACCGAAGCATTGAAAAGAAGGGGCTGGGATTCTACTATCGATTTCCTTACCGGATTCAGGGGATATAAGGTATGGATAGATCTGAAAGACAAAAACCAATTGGTGAGTATAATTATTCCAACTAAGAACAAGCAGGAGTACTTGAAACTATGTATAGATTCTATTATAAATAAATCAACCTACAGGAATTTTGAGATTATATTGGTTGATAATAATAGCGATGAAAAGGAATTCTTCCAACTTATAGACGGATATAAAAAGCAAAACATGTTTACCTTTAAATACTTAAGAGAAGAAGCGCCCTTTAACTTCGCGCACCTTATAAATAAAGGCAGGCAGCTTGCAGAAGGAAAATACCTGATACTACTTAATAACGATACTGAAGTAATTAGCCCTGATTGGATTGAGGGAATGATAGGCTACGCCCAGCAACCTGAAATAGGTGTAGTTGGTTGTAAGCTATTGTACGAGAATGAAACCTGCCAGCACGTGGGTGTTGTAATTGGGCTTGGTGGTGTTGCTGCGCACGCCTTTACTACGGTTGACAGAGATGGCCCATGTTATTTTAACTATGTGAATCTGTTGAACAACTATTCTGCAGTAACTGCAGCATGCTGTATGGTAACAGCAGAAAAATTTGATAAGGTATTTGGCTTCGATGAAAAATTTGTGGTTGAGTATAATGATGTTGATTTCTGTTTAAAGATGGTTGAAGCCGGTTACCGTAACGTATTCGTTCCGCATGTTGAGCTTTACCATTATGAATCAATATCCCGGGGCCACCCAATGGCTAATATAAAATCGAAAATGCGCCACATGAAAGAAGTGAATATGTTCCGTAGAAAGTGGCTTAAGTATGTTGAAAATGACCCGTGTTATAACCCTAACCTTACAAGAGGCTCCGAAGATTTCTCCATTAAAACAACAGTAAAATAAAATAGTATGGTTTTTAGTTCTGTAATTTTTCTATTCTTCTTCCTGCCCATTGTCCTATTCGGCTACTACTTATTAAAGAACATAACTCTAAAAAATGCTTTCCTTCTTGTTGCCAGCCTTTTGTTTTATGCATGGGGCGAAGGAGAGCTCGTTCTGCTGGTTGTCGTTTCTGCACTTATAAATTATGCATTTGGTTATTGGGTAGCTACGAAAGAAAAGAAAAAGCTATTCCTTACTATAGGTGTTATTTTAAACCTTGGCCTGCTTATTTACTATAAATATATAGGCTTTATAATTGAAAACTTAGACCAGTTTAGCTTTATTCATATTGACAAAGTTCACATTGCTCTTCCCATTGGTATTTCCTTTTTCACCTTCCACGGCCTTTCATACCTGGTAGATATATACAGGGGCAAAGCCACAGTTCAAAAAAGTTATTTCAACCTGCTGCTTTATATTACTTTCTTTCCTCAGTTGGTTGCTGGCCCCATTATTCGTTACCACGATGTTGCCGACCAATTATTAAATCGTGAAACCACAATAGATAAAACGGTTGAAGGAATACGCAGGTTCATTATTGGTCTGGCTAAAAAGGTTCTTATTGCAAATCAAATCGGCGCTTTGGCTGACCAAATATTCAGTACTGATTATAGTGCATTTGGGTGTAATGTTGCATGGCTTGGCATAATTGCATATACTTTACAAATATTCTATGACTTCTCCGGCTATTCAGACATGGCAATAGGATTAGCCAAGATGTTTGGATTTGAATTCCTTGAAAACTTCAACTACCCTTATATCAGCAGATCGGTGAGGGAATTCTGGACACGCTGGCACATATCACTCTCTAATTGGTTCCGCGACTATTTATATATACCACTCGGCGGTAGCAGAAATGGAAATGGAGCTACTTACCGCAACTTGCTTATTGTATTCTTTTGTACAGGATTATGGCATGGTGCAAGCTGGAATTTTATCATCTGGGGCTTTTATCACGGCTTTTTCATGATAATGGAAAGACTATTCTTATCAAAACATCTTGAACGCCACAAAATACTTTCTCACCTGTATGCTATCCCTGTTTTAATAATCTCATGGGTATTCTTCAGAATTGAAAATTTTAACGATGGCCTGAAATATTTGGGTAAGCTATTTAGCTTCTTCCCTGGTAAAGAATTCAAATTAAGTGTGGGCACATTTATGAATTCAGAATATTGGCTGGCCCTTATTATTGCTATTATCTTCTGCGTTCCATGGCATAGGGTTATTGTAATAAATAAGCTCTCTTCAAAGTCTTTCCTCAATTATGCCCAAATGGCGGGACTACTGGTATTATTTCTTCTTTCCATTATGTCGGTAATAACCGATACGTATAATCCATTTATCTATTTCCGCTTTTAATGGCACGTATCAGATATTATATTGGACTAGCCATAATTGGGTCAATAGCATGCTGTATTCTTTTCTTGCTTTGCAAGCGTCTGCCCGTTTTCAAAAAAGGGGACGTATTAGTAACAGTAAAGTACAAAGCGAATAAGGCCGAAAGGCTAAGTTTTTATTGGGATGAGGGCCTTGGCTTTTCACAGGCTCAATCTCTTACTTTCATTACTGATACAACTAAAAAAGATTATGTTTTCGCTATAAAGCAGCCACCAATTTTATCAAGACTGCGTATTGACCCAGCAGACTCATTTTCTACTTCTCATATTTATAGTATTGCTATTACAGGTAATGAACAGCCTTATTCTACAAACTGTTTCGACACGCTTAAGTTAAATGGGCTTACAGTCGCAAAATATGGAAATGGATACGAATTAAAACGTATCCCTTTGAACATATATCCATACCTGGTTGTTAATCTGCCTTCTGAAAGCAGGATAATAGCATACACACATCCAACATTATATACACTCCTTGCTCCCTTTTGCATTTTGGTGACATTGCTCCTTATTTTATTATTCGTAAAAAGAAAGATCTGGTTTAACTTCTTTAATAGGACTCCCCTAGCCAAACAATTACTGGTTTATGGATTCCTAATTATCATTTCCGGTTACTGGACCGATAACTTCTGCGCCTATTACGATACCCCGCCTACCCTGGAGAACAGGGTACCTACCCCAATGCCCAATGTAGATACCATATATTACAACCTGAGGAATTATTTCAACACATTCAATAACTGGTTTTCCGATAATTTCCCATTCCGCCAGTTATTGGTACATTATAACTCCGTATTTAAAATTGGGCTGTTCAATATTTCACCTATGCCCAACGAAGTAGTAATTGGAAAGAGCTTTGAATTTTTTACTGCTAATTCATTTGTAATGGATGACTTTTCAGGAAAAAAGCTCTTTACAGAAGCGGAATTGAATATGCTTGATGCCGCACTGGAAAGCAAACGAAAATATGTTAAGGACCACGGAATGGATTTCTATTTTGTGGAACCCCCTTCAAAGCAAACGGTGTACAATAGTTTTATGCCTGATTATTATAGGCTACAAGAATGCAAGTTCAAATACTGGCAACAGTTAAAAGCCCGCATAATGCATGATAGCACGAACTATTATATTGATGTGATTGATACACTTATTGACTATCATAAACTTCATCCTGAGAAAAGATTATTCTACCAGTTCGATTTCCACTGGTCGGAATGGGCAGCGTTTAAAGCCTACCAGGTTTTAATGGACAGGATATATAAGGACCATCCTGAATATGGCAGGCCACTAAGGGAAGATGAAATCAAAATTGACACCACTTATAACGATGAAGCTGGTTTAGCAAGACAGCTTGTTATGCATAAGGAGTATAAAAAGTGTATGTATATAATTAGCCCTATTAAAAAGGATTCCATTCAAGAATCGGTAATTGGCGACAGATTCCCGCTTATGTATATTTATGATAACCCTAAGGCAACGGGTACAATATTGGTTTTCCGCGATTCTTTTTCAGAACAATGGAGATCACTGATTGCGCACCATTTTAAGAAAAGCATTTTTATATGGGACTACCAGGTCCATGCCGATATGATTGAAAAATACAAACCCAATATTGTTTTACAGGAGAATTGTGAAATGTACGTGTTGTACTTATTTTTCCCTATTATTACAGGAGCTCATGTTTAAAAAGATAAAACCATATTTCCTTATCTGGTTGCTTTTTCCTGCAACCTTCTTCATCCTATTCAGTTTGCACTTATTGAAAGAAAACCCGCTTTTTGGTCCTGATTTTTACACCTCTGTTAAGGCTCCCAAGGGCTCAACAGTAAGTATCTTATGTGGAAAAAGAGTATTAGTTACCATAGACAATACTAACCCGGGATTCAATAAGATAGAATACCCTGAAAAAATTGAACATCTCGATTCTATCACTATACAGGTAAAAGGACTAACTGAAAAGGATACCATCTCGTTCCTTGCTATAAGCCTGTTCCAGTATAATTCAGTATACACTTTGCCTGAATCTCAATTTCAATTCATTACGTCCGATTCAGCTTCAAAAAATGCTGAAAATGCACACCTGTTGAGTTTTATTCCTTCCGGTAACGCACATACTGTTACCATACACTTAACCAATGCTGACAAATGGAATAACCCTGATATTACTTGGTTAGAAATAATGATATTCATTCTGCTTTTTTCACTTCTTATCATAGCTTTGATTCTTCTCAATCCTTCAAAACAATATTTAAAAATA
>DATHOD010000041.1:0-5940 GCA_035485295.1 Bacteroidia bacterium | reverse complement strand
TTTCTTTATTTTAATAGTAAAGTCACCTTTTTTATCAATGGTCTCTATTTTTTCAGGCTTGCGTATATCACGCTCACAAAATGGAGAGTGTTCCAGTAATTGCCCGAATTCATTACGGTATCTCTTCGGGGTATAAATAGGGCTGAATGATTCTAAGAATAAGATCCTGTTGTCCTTTGTCTTAAACTCTATCTGGTATATCATACCACGTGGAATGATCAGGTAGTCTCCATATTCAAAAGGCAATTGACCGAGAAAAGTATGCAATATGCCCTTGCCCTTATGTATAAAAAGAAGTTCATCCGCATCGGCATTCTTGTAGAAATAATTCTTCATAGAAGTGCGTGGAGCAGCCAGCCCAAGGTATACATCGCTATTCATTAAAAGGACTTTACGGCTCTTTAAAAAATCATCTTCAGCAGGAACATCGAAGCCTTTGAGGAGCATTGCCCTAATGTTATTCTCCACTGCAATTTTAGGTGCCACATCTAATGCTTTGCCAATGGCTTTCACCTGGGTAGGACGATGAGTGTGGTATAGCAATGAAGACATACCATGAAAACCTTCGGTACCAAACAATTCCTCGTAATAGTACTTACCGTCTTTCTTTTTAAAAGCGGTATGGCGCTTATGCGGTATTCTTCCCAGCTTATGGTATATTGGCATAGTTCAATTGTATCTTACAAAATTAGGAATTATTCTTAGTTTTTTGCCACCAATTTTTGTCATTCTGAACATAGTGAAGAATCTATTCCATTGAACGAAATGCAACGCTTTTAGACACAGAATGATGTTTTTTGTTGCATTTTTTAGATATTTCCATTGATTATCAAGCCATTTACTGCTATTTTTAACAATACAGAATGAGTAAAATTGCAAAAATATAGGGTATACACTTTTTGACACTTGCATACCCCTAATATGGTGACTTTCAATAACTCGATTCATAAATTTTCCTGACTTTTTGTATACCCATTGCTGCAAGTTTTGACTCATTTTTAAACATACTTCTTCCGTTCAGAGCTTATCGTTAAATATACGGGGGATATTGCAACGGAGGAGCCCTCGCGAACTCCTTTGAAAAGCAAATTAGCTAATCAGTGAGCAAAGTTACTGCAACTATCAATTTCATTTTTAAAAAAGAAGGGGATTTTTCAACAAGCTCGAAACGAAAAAAACATTCCCCAAAACCTGTTTCACTCAATGAAATATATGTTTCACTCAACCTAAAACGGTTCTCGATAAATCTGTTCCGAAGACATGTATTTGCTTCATAGCTTTGTTCTGAAAATTACCACTTCATCTATTATTAACCATTTAAACCCACACGCCTATGATTACACGCAGATTCTTTTATCTACTCACGGTTATTGCCTTTTCTCCTTTTTGTTCTTTTGGGCAATGCCCGCCTGCTGACCCTAATTGGCAGTATCAAAAAGCAAAAAGCGATAGTTTTGTTAATGATAACGGTGTGCTTAAAAGTATTTGGTTCAAAGAAGATAGATGCGCCGGCAACCCATCATTTGGTGGTGGTGAAGGATACAACCCAGCTTATGTTTCCCTCAATAATACTAATGGTTTAGTTTTAAAAGTTGATAGCACAAAACTTTCATGTTATCCTTCTTATTTTAATTCAGGTGGTATTTCTACAAACCTGTATAATTATAAGTATGGGTATTATGAAGCATATATACAAACCCCTGGGGAGCCCGGAACTACAAATTTAAAGTATTATCCCACATTCTGGAATGGCATTGGCGGTGAAACATGCGATACTTTCCATACAGAAATAGATATTTTAGAGCCTAATGGTGCCGGACAATATTCAGGAATTGGCAATACATATGGGTATTGGCATTATATGGGACATATTCCTTCCGGTTATCCGGATGCAGGTGAGGATAGTTGCTCGATATATCATTACAATAATGGTAAATGGTATCATGGATGTGATAGTAGTTCATACAATCCAAATAATTATTGTGCATGCGCTGAAAAATATATACAGGCCTCATACACACGCTCATCTCCTCCACTCTACCAAGGCTATCATAAATATGCAGTAGAATGGAACACTAATAAAATGGTATTCTATTTGGACGATTCAGCCGTTAGTCAGACATATAACCAACCTTATTTGCCTTCTGATACAAACGTGTCAGTGTTGATAAACTTCCAACTCTCAACAAATAATTTTTCTCCAAATTCGATTATAAGTCCTAGCCATCCTGTTTATATGTATGCAAAGTATTTTAACTATTATACATTGAACACTACTTATTGTGGTACTGCAGCCTTGCTTACTTCGCTCAGTGCAATCAATTCCTTTGTTTGGGGAGTAAGATCAAGCATTACAATTACTCCTTCTTCTTCAATTACGCTGGGCAGTACATCTTCTTATTTTTTTAGAGCAGTTAATTCTGTAGCTATCAATGGAACGTTTTATGCACCTAAAGGTTGTGTATTGGCATTATTACCAACTGCATGTAATTAATTTAAAAACCATTTATAATCTTTAAAATAACTAAATCATGAAAAAAGTAAAATTTCTAATCGTTTTAACAATTGCCTGTGCCTTTACAAAACTAACAAACGCACAGCTATATATGAATAGTGCTGGTGGCGTATCAATCGGAAGCGCATCTAGCGCCCCTTCCGGCGTAGGATTACAATCATATGGTAATGCATTGTTTAATACAACGTATGGAGGGACCGGCTCATCGGCTTATATCGTTGCTGAAAATAATGGCAGCTATCCTACAAGTGCAAGTGCACCCGATTATACCTGGTGGAATGATCTTGGAACTGGTATTTATCATCCATGGTGGGCAAATATTGGCTTTACATGCAATAGCACAGAATCAATGGATATTACACAAAATCAAGTTAGCATATATTGTACTGCTGCAAGTACAGATGCATTTATAAGCAATGTGAATCAATCTAGTTCTTCAACATTTGACTTATGGAATTCCTCATATGGCACGGGTTATAATTGGAGATTCTACGTAAATGCAACTGGGAATGCATACGCTTATAACTGGTATTCGCTTAGCGATGCAAGGTTGAAGGAAAATGTGAACACAATTCCTGATCCATTAAACAAAGTGTTAAAATTACGTGGTGTTAACTTTACCTATATTGATCATAAGGCAAAGGATTCTTCAAGCACAAACCCTCCATCTTCTTCGGAGTCAGCCAAAATGCAAATGGGTTTAATAGCCCAAGAAGTAGAACAGGTAGTACCAGAGGTCGTTAATACAGGTAAAGATGGATTTAAAGCAGTGGCTTACCAAAGTTTAGTTGGGCTCTTAATTGAAGCTTTGAAGCAAGAGGACAAAAAAGTAAACGACCTGCAAAATATGGTTAATAACTGCTGCAATATGGGGCAAACACCTGCTTCTGCAACAGGAACAAATTTGGGCACAACAACAGGAACTAATTCAGGTACAAGTGCAACGGGGCAAGCAACACTTAACCAAAACATTCCTAATCCATTTAATACTACTACCAATATCACTTGCTTTATACCAGGACAAAGCGGTAGCGCAAGCCTATTAATCATGGATATGACAGGGGCAATAAAAACAACTATCCCTATTACAGGTAGAAATTCTCAAACTATTACTATCAATGCTGGCCAGCTTACTGCAGGCATGTACTATTACACACTATTAGTAGATGGCAAAGAAGTGGACACTAAGAAAATGATTTTGACCCAGTAATAGAATTTCTCTAAATAAAAAGAGCCGCAAGTTGCGGCTCTTTTTATTTAGTACACCTGCACCTCGTTCTTACCCATGGCATCGTTAAGCAGGTTCTTTTTCATATCGTCAATTAGCTCCATTTTGCGCTTATTGAGCAATATCTTTTTAATGTTTTCCTTTTCAAATGATAGTGGTGACATACTGTTCTTAACCATGTATCCCTTTATAGATAAAAAGTAAGAACGGGCAGTATCATCAATCTGCACAAAGTGGTTATTGTTGTTTTGTAAGAACAGGTCCTCGTTATAGGTTTGTATAGGTATTTCTTTCAGTACATCATCAAACATCAACCATGCACTTTCATCAAGGAAAAAGTTCTCGGCATACTGGTAGCAATACTTAGCAAGCTTTTCCTTATCCTTCGGATTATCAGATGTCATAAGGCTTCTAAGCTTATCAGTTCCTGGGGCCTTGTGGCGTACCTTTACATAAATTATCTTCACGATATCATTCTTCAACTGAAAATCTTTCTTGTTCTGGTTGTAATACTCTTCTACCTCAGCATTGGTAACATTGGTATCAAGCTTCTGCCTAACCAATTCCTTTTCGTAGGTGTATATGATGAGTGAGTTCTTATAATCTTCTATCTGTTTGCTTAAATCCATTTGCTGCTCGGTCAGATTGTTTTCAGCCTGGTGGAGCAAGGTTTGTTCGTCCAGCCAATGCTGTATAAACTCCTTCACAATAGAAATACTATCGGCAGGTTTTGAACCCTTTGGCACTATACCCTTTATATCATTCGGATACAGGAAATTCTCATACGCCTTGGCAATAGGTTTAGTTTCGGGCTTTTTATCTTTCTTAAAATAAACGCATGATGATAAAACTGCAACAACAAATACAGCAGAAAAGAAAGAATATCTATTCATTATTCCCACCTTCTCAGCAGTTCCATTAAGTCCATATATAGGGCAGCCTTAGGGTCGCTGCTGGAATATTTTGCCCTTACTTTGTCAATGAGCGGTGCAACCGGAGTAACAGGCACATCGGGGCTCATGTGTTCAATAACGGTCATTGCTTCTAGTGCAATTTGGAATTCATCATTCAACACAATACCCGTGAACAAAGCAAGGTGCCTGCTGCAATCAAGGTCAGCCTCCCAGCAGACTTCTATCAATCTTTTTTTATCGCCTTTGGCTTCATCAATAGCACGTATAAGCAAGTCAACCGCTTTCGGTTCCTTCTTCAAAAAATTATATATCTGCCCTTGCGATGATTTATACTTGGTATCGCAAAGCAACTCAATAAGGGTCTCCATTTGTTCCTGGCGAACCTGATTCTCATCCTCTATACTTATATAAACAGTGTTGAAGCTCTTTGGGTCGAGCAACTTATCTTTCATTAAATCTCTCTTTATAGACATTGCACAAATTATTTGTTAATAGTGTAAAATTAGGGATTAATGTAAATGCAATTGCATCCACACCACAATATCTTCTCTCCATATAAGCACTATCACACCCAATATAGAAACTACCGCAGCTGCCATAGCCTTTAAAGTGATTTTCTCCTTGTGTAATATATATGCAGCAGGTACTGCCACTATTGGCATCATTGACAAGATGGTTTGCGCTACTGCTACCTTGCATAAGGTAATGCTCCACATCACTAATATTACCGAAAGCACCATTCCAAAAACGGTTGCGTATGCAGCTTTTGGAATATGCTTAGTGTCGTGTCTTATCACATCTATAACACTTCTCTTTAATTTACCCTGGGCAAAGGTGAACAGGAAATAGCCTACCGTTGCAGCAAATATGCGTATCCATGTGCCATACATAGGCGTGAGTTGGTGAGTGCCATCTATCATACCTTTCTTTGATAAAGTAATGTGAAAGCCCTGTATCAGTCCTGAAAGAATACCGAATAGCACTCCTTTCTTTACAGTACCATATTTATCTTTTGCCACTCCTTCCACACTCTCCGGTTCGCTGATTTTCAAGAACCATATCATTCCAGCTATACTAATCACAATACCCGCAACACCTATAAGATCAATATTTTCGCCCAATACAATATTTCCGAAAATGAGCGCAGCACCCGGAGCGATGGTAATAAATATGCTATACTGTTTCACCCCAAGTATTGCCATAGAATGGTATCCAAAATAATCACCCAGCGCCAACCCTATAATACCTGAAGCGCTCATATAAACGAATTGCTCTGCAGATGC
>DATHOD010000040.1:0-6137 GCA_035485295.1 Bacteroidia bacterium | reverse complement strand
AGTGACCTTTGTGGTTTCTGTCTTCTTACCACAAAGTACACAAAGCAAACAGCCTCACAAAGAACACAAAGTATATTGGTACGTCATTGCGAACGTAGTGAAGCAATCTCAGTATTCGTTTTAAAACTGAGACTGCCACGCCTCAATAAATTGAGCCTCGCAGTGACGATAACAACATTGTGAGTTAATCCCTCACGCAAAATCCCCTCCCGCGAAGGGGCTAGGGGTGGGTATCAGTTTGGCTTTTTCATGTCGGAATATAGGTGTATCGTGTCGTACTACATATTTTTTTTTCTTCCTACAAATACTTGGTGACCTTTGCGTGTATTGTCATGTTGAGCATGCCTGTCCTGACCTTGTGTCACGGGTCGAAACATCTCAGCGACCTTTGTGGTTTCTGTCTTCTTACCACAAAGTACACAAAGCAAACAGCCTCACAAAGAACACAAATTTATATCCGTGCAATTATTAACGCCTCTCCCGCGTGGGAGAGGATGGGTGAGGGCAATATTTCAATGAACGCACAACATGCGTTCGGGGGGAGAACCATCCCTCTAAATCTCCCACAGGTGGGAGACTTCCATTTATCTCCCCATATGTGGGGAGGCTGGAGGGGATACAAAGTTACGCCACCTTTTTCTTTCATTTTCAAAAATCAAACGAACTTTTCAACTACCTCAATTTTGCGATTCTTTCAATTTTCGTCGCAAAAAAACCTGTTTCATTACATAGTTGATACGATTTATGCCTCTACTTAACGACTAATCAAAAAAACTTCTTTATGTTGGGCGCGCTTATTCGTCGAAGAGAATGCTCAATATCAGGAACTTATTATTAGGTGCTTCTATTTTTATTAGTGCAACTGCGTTTGCACCTAAGCCAGATACCTATGTATATATATGCGATAGCAAAGGCTCTGTTGCCTATCATACTAACCAATATTGCAGGGGGCTAGGAAAGTGTAAGCACGGTGTACTTAAAATAACAATGACCTCTGCTATCAATAACTATGGAAGAAGGCCTTGTAAAATTTGTTGTCAATAAAATAATCTCTAAAGCCACTTATGAAAAAAAATTTGCTCTTATCATTTCTCTTCTTGTGTATTATACGTGGCTATGGCCAAAGTATTCTTGTTATTGTAAATGCCGATTGCAAAGTTTATGTTGATGGTGATGAGAAAGGAAAAGTTAAGGCGGATAATGCTTTGAAGGTATCAGTTACAAAAGGTGACCATTATATACAAGCTAAAGGAAAGTGGAACGGACAAGAAAAATCAATAAGTAAAACGATTACCGTTAGTGACGACAAACAAATAATGTTGAATTTAACTTTTGGGGACGAGCAAGAAGCTACGACAAGCAAGAGTGACACTGCAAGTATAATTGTAGCTGAAGTTGGAGTTAAAATGCCTGGAACTATGGAGGTAGGAACATGGATTAACAATAACCCGAATAAGGAATTTCCCAATAATCCAACTTATTTCTATGGATTTGAAAAAGGGGATATAATGGTAATTGATTATTCAGCCGTTTCAAATTCTACAAATTCGCTTGATATATCAACATGTCCAGTTAATATTATAAAATACTCCAATAAATCATTTACAGAACTTCATAATATTAGAATTAAGGTAGAAGAAAGGGGAGTTTATAGGTTCGTAATGAGTACTAAACATTTCGGTACTGCTACAGGCACCCTTTCAATTAAGCGTATTCCAGCAAATGCTGTATCAAAGAACTTCAATACTGGAGTTGTATGGAAAGATGTAAATGATACTACATATAGGGAAGTGGAAGAAAGGTATTTGGTAAAAAGTGATACTACTATTATCGACCTTAGTTCACCAACAATTGAAGTGCATTCTAAGCTAAATTCTAGTGGGAATCATGAATATTTTAGGTTTACTTTACCGAAGAATACAATAAGTTGGGGATATTATATCGGAGTTGATCAATCCGGAGAGCAGGCATTCCAAGACGCATTAGATAATTTGACTAAAGCGGCTTTACCAGTGTTGACAAAGTTTCCAACAGCTGGGCCAATTGGCGCTTTTATATTAAGTGGGGTTAATTATGTGGCTAAACTTCAAAGTGGCGAAAGTGTTTCATATACTCTTGTGCAAGGAGACCAGAATCGAAACCTGTTTTTGTCGAATCAGGGAGGTTACCAAGAATATAAATCTGGCGATGTTATTAATGACCTAGAAAAGATGTCAACTAATATTAGTAGCCCAGCATATTTCTGTTTCAGGAATAATAATAAAGTAACTGCAATACACATTACTTTAAGAATTACTGCTATAACTGTGAACCAGCAATGGGAAACCAAACCAGTAAAGAAAATGAGTATTGTAACTAAGCATTTGCCGAGAAATATAAACTAATTGATTCAAGCCATTATTAATATAATATTATTACGATGCTAGAAAAAGGAGATCGTTTGGAAGTTGCATATATAGAAACTATAAGGAATCTAGTTCCTGCCTATGAAAGTATTTGGTCGACATTTATTGGACATGATGGAAAAGGTCGGATGCTTAAAGTTGATAATTTACCTGGAGAAGAAAGTAATAAAAGAATAAGCTTCTCAGAATATAATTATACTTGTATAGAAAGTATAATTTGTATGAAGCAAATTAGTGATAATTTAGTAGAAGTCGATTTCGCTGTTCCATCATCTTATATTTCGGCTTTAAATAATTTTTTGGCATTTCAGGCAAATGCAGGTAGGGTTAGAGATAATATAAAAAAAATGTTGGAGTTATATTTAGCCGAGAAGGTGGCCGAGATAATGAATTTATTGGAGGATTTGTATCAAAAAAGAAACACCATAATTCATGGAAAAAAATTACCTTTTAGAGTTGAGGAGCAATTAATGCTTATTCCCAAAGTTAAGGGCAAGGGAGAGGATGACTTTGGATGGAATTCTTCAATGTCTTGGCAGGACGATAATTCAGAATTGATCTTTGTTTATGATTTTTATAAAGAATCATTGGAGGAAATCGCAAGCCTATATAATAGAATACTTTATAACCTTGCTGAGCCTATTAATGAAATCATTAAAGTATATAATATTTCCTTACGTTTCCCTGATGAGCAGAACGCTGCGACACATCCAAGTGCATCAAATAACGAAAGTGGCACAAATGGTGGTGGGTTTAGTGGGTATTCTGGTTATGATGGCTATAAGGTGCTTTAATGTTTTGATAAAGTTGATTTGATAGAAGTTTGAAACCTATTGTCATTTAGATAAATCTAAAACCCAAACGTAAAGAAAGAAGGCGATTGAGAAAATAAAAATTCCCAAGCTTAATATTATCGCAACTTTGTCCCACTTGTTTTGTTTAAGAACGTAATTATCCAATATGCAGGCCACTCCTACGAATATGCCTATCAGGATATACATGTCCATAAAAATGGCAATAACTGATAATACGAGTGCAGTAACAGTAATTATCTTACCGATTTTATTTTTCAATTTTCAGATAATGTGAATTCGAATTACTTGGCAATTCGATATTCAGTGTTCAATATTCAATATTTCTCTAGGTCTGCAACACCCCAACATTATACGCCTTAGTAATAGGCGCATGGTTCGCCATTTCAATACCCATGCTAATCCATTTGCGGGTATCTAATGGGTTTATAATTTCATCAACCCACAGGCGGCTTGCTGCGTAATATGGGGATATCTGCTTTTGGTAGCTCTCCGTAATTTTATCTAACAATTCCTTTTCGTCTTTAGGGGTAATCTCTTTGCCTTGTGCTTTAAGTGTGCTTACCTGTATCTGTAACATGGTCTTGGCAGCTTGTTCACCACCCATAACTGCTACTTGTGCAGTGGGCCATGCTACTATCAGCCTCGGGTCGTATGCTTTGCCACACATGGCGTAATTACCTGCACCGTATGAATTGCCTACTATAATAGTAAATTTAGGCACTACGCTGTTAGCCATAGCGTTCACCATTTTAGCTCCGTCTTTTATAATGCCACCATGTTCCGATCGTGATCCAACCATAAAGCCCGTTACATCTTGCAAAAACACAAGCGGTATGCGCTTCTGGTTGCAGTTCATAATAAAGCGTGCCGCCTTATCAGCCGAGTCAGAATATATAACTCCGCCAATCTGCATTTCGCCTTTCTTGCTCTTTACTATTTTACGTTGGTTGGCAACAATGCCCACAGCCCAGCCATCTACACGGGCTACTCCGCACAATATGCTTTTGCCATATTCCGCTTTGTATTCCTCAAAGTCCGAATCATCTACCAGTCGTTCAATCACCTCACGCATATCGTAAGGCTTTTCGCGTGTTTCAGGTATAATACCAATAATCTCTTTTGTGTCTTTCTTCGGTTCCTTGGTTTTCTTACGGTCAAAACCCGCTTTTTCAAATGCACCAATCTTATCAAATACGTTACGTATTTTGTCAAGGCAGTCTTTATCGTTCTCGCATTTGTAATCTGTAACACCCGATATTTCGCACTGTGTGGTTGCACCGCCCAATGTTTCATTATCAATGTCTTCTCCTATAGCAGCCTTTACTAAGTAAGATCCTGCCAGGAAAATGGTTCCTGTTTTATTTACAATAAATGCTTCATCGCTCATAATGGGCAGGTAAGCGCCACCGGCTACACAGCTGCCCATAATAGCAGCCACTTGTATTATTCCGCTACCCGACATGATTGCGTTGTTTCTGAAAATCCTTCCAAAGTGTTCCTTATCGGGGAACACATCTGCCTGGAAGGGGAGGAACACGCCGGCGCTATCTACCAAATAGATAATCGGCAACCTGTTCTCCATCGATATTTCCTGCGCCCTTAAATTCTTTTTAGCTGTAATAGGGAACCACGCACCTGCTTTTACGGTAGCATCGTTAGCTACTACTATGCATTGTTTTCCGCTTACATAGCCAATCATTACCACCACTCCACCCGATGGGCATCCACCCACTTCGTTGTACATATCATCACCGGTAAAGGTGCCAATCTCAATACGTTCGGTGTCTTTATCCAATAGGTAGTCAATACGCTCACGTGCGGTAAGCTTACCCTGGGCATGCTGCGCCTCAATTTTCTTTTTACCACCGCCTTCGTGTACCTTTTCTGCCTTCTGCCTCATAGCAGATATAAGCATATTCAGCTTGTCCTCGTTCTTATTGAATTCTAATGTAGTGCTCATAATTTTGTTGTGTGTAGGGAGGCAAATATACCAAATTACGTAACCCCTGCCCCTTAAATAGGGTATGTCCTGTCATTGCTAATTTTTTGTCATACTGAGCCTGTCGAAGCATCTATTCCAATATTGGGCGTGCCCCTTCGGGTCGCGCTTTCCGTTGCAAGTCCGGTAGGGCTTTCCACTGCAGCGGTGAAGCCCACATGAGTTCCATAAAAAATAGACGAGACACGAATAATCGCTCACGCAAAATCCAGAAGCAATTTATAAGTCTCTCCCTTGGGGGAGATTTAGAGGGGTAAATGGGTGGTAAGTATTTTAGCCCTCATCCTGACCTTCTCCCAGTGGGCGAAGGAATTTGAATCCCTCTCCTAGGGGAGAGGGTATGGGTGAGGGCCGGTCTACACCTCAAACCTATAACCCAGGCCTTTCAGGGTTTTTATCTTTTCATCGCCCAGTTTAGAGCGGAGCCTTCGTATATGCACATCAATAGTGCGGTCGCCAACAATAACATCTTCGCCCCAAAGCTTGCTCAGCAAATGTTCTCGGCTGAAAACCTTACCGGGTTTCGATGTAAGCAATTCTATCAGTTGAAATTCTTTTTTCGGCAGCACAAATTCTTGCTTGCCAACAAATATACTGTGCCCCTCATGATTTATTTTAACTCCTCCGCCCACATCTTTAATCTCAGTATTGGGGTTATGCACATGATGCACTTTGCGCCTTAGCACAGCACTAATGCGGCTCATCAATACACGGGGTGCAACGGGCTTGGGTATATAGTCATCTGCACCGGCATCCAGACCCGCTATTTGAGAATAGTCTTCGTTGCGTGCGGTGAAAAATACAATGAGTGTCTTTTTAGTTTCCGGTAGTCCCCTTAGCTCCTTGCAGACTTCAATGCCGTCCATTCCGGGCATCATTACATCGAGCACAATAAGGTTGGGCAGTTCCCTGCGTGCT
>DATHOD010000039.1:0-9161 GCA_035485295.1 Bacteroidia bacterium | reverse complement strand
AATTTTTATAGGAAGAGTTACATTCTTTATTTTATAACCTATTCCCAATATATATTCTTCACTATGCAATTCATTAATAGTAAGGTCACTCATGTTTAACGATATCTGCCGTTGTGTTCGTATTTCCAGGTTCGACATAATATTATTCTTCAGGGTAACGGCAATTTTAATAAGTGGAGAGAACTGATCAGATATTGTTACAGCAGGTATCTGGTTACGTGGCAGGAAGTCATTATTTACATCTCTTGCAAGTGGGAATCCGTCTGCATCTTGTGCAAATAGCAGGTTGTAATTATAACTACCGACACTGTATGTCGATGAATATGCATTACTAAGGATCACGCTCTGTAAATGATGCTTAACCCATGGCACAAGTTTAGCAAGTCCTGAATACGTTATTGTCCAGTTGGGTAATGGTATAGATGGGAAAGGATCCAGAGAAATTGTATTTGGATTTTTGCCTGAGTAAGCAGCCAGGAATGCTGGTATTACAACATTTTGAGATAAATTACTATATCCATCATAGTAGGCAGTATCGGTTGCCGGATTACCATATATAGCTTTGGTAGAATGGCTTCCTGGTTGGTATGCAAGCCTCCTTGATATAATGGCACGATAACTCAGATAATTATTAAAAAGTGATGAGACAAGGGAATTGCCTTTAAATACTGTAGACAGCATAGAGTATGACATACTAAAGTTACCCGATTCTGTAGGTGTACCAATAACATAATAATTGCCGCCATGTGCAAGAGAATCGTGGTAATAAAAACTGGAGCTCTGAGATAGAGTACGGGTAGCAGTTATATCTAATTTGAAATCAGGCAGGGGCTCAAGGCTGGCATGTGCGCTAAATGTTTTTGTATCAACAGCCGACACAGGTGTATAGGCCGTGCTTAATGGTACTTGCCAGCCACCATTACGCACCTGGTTCAAGAATGAACTGGTATCGGAATGAACACCAAATGCAAATCCCGGCCCCGGAGCCCAATGCTGAGCAGGATCCATCCCAAACATATCAGAGTTAAAAGGATAGCCTGGCAATACTAGTCCTGTATTGTCGCTATATGAAAACGAGACATTCTTTATAGATGTGAGCAAATGAATAAGTATCTGTCCTGCATAGTAGGCTCCACCTTTTGAATTCTTACCTGTATCTTGTGGGTTTTGAACCTGCTGGGGTGGTGATACTTTGCCGCCGGGTACTCCTTTATTCATCGGTGGTTGTTTTGCCTTGCTATCACCTTGCAGCATTTTTCTGAAGAACGGTATTTTGTTATAAAGTGTTGTGAAATTTATTTGTCCGTTAAGTTGCTTAGTGCTTGAATTTTGAATAGTTGCTCCTAAAGAATCGGCTGCAAATGGAGCATGCACCCAGCTATATGAACCTGTATAGTGTGCTGTTAATGAAAGGAAATCGAGGCCGGGTATTTTATTGATAGGTACTTCGTAATTTACATTTACTGATTGCTTAAAGTCCGTGTTTTCCTGGTGATTAAAAAATGCCTCTTTAACGCTGTCACGCTGCTCACGCGTATTTATTGGTAATCCTTCAGGTTCTAATACACGAGCATCGTCAGTTGCCGTATAGTCAAATTTCAGTGATTTGGTAATGGGGAAACTAAGCATATAGGTTCGGGTATCATTAAATGCTTTGTTTACTGAAAGCGGCAATGGTAAAAGGCCCGGTATAGTATTTCTTATCTGGAATTCCGAATATTCCCTGTCAAGATTAGCAGTGGCACTAAATTTATCCGGTAGCGGAAAGAAATTGAAATCATTCAACAGCGCCAGGTATTTTCGCTTCTTGAAAAAATCCATTTTCTTCAGTGGTTGAATATTCTTAGGGTGGAAGGAATAATTATACGTTAAGCCCGCTTTATGCCCTACGTTTAATTGCTCAACTGTATTTACATCATGGTGCTTCATGGCCGTGTAGGCATATGTAAGCGAGAAGTTTTCAATATCGTATATGTGTGACTTCTTAGAATTTTTGCCTTTATTCTTATGCACATTTGTAAAGTTGAAACTCGTTTGAGTTGTATTTGATATTACCACTCTTCTTAATGAATCTTGTTGTGTTTTGGTTAATGTGTTTTCCGCACTTTTAAGAAGAATATCCGGATCAAGCGGGTTATATTCCGGTATTACTACCTGATCGGAATATGCAACATACATAGGTATGCTCACTGACCATGTTTGAGGAAGAAATTTGCCCATTTCAAGATTTGTAGCCAGGCTAAAGCCCTCATCCGTTTCACGGCTAAGGTTGCTTATAGTAGTTTCCAGGCTTCCAAATCCGGGCGTTGTAATATTTCCTGCTAACGACAATGTTCCCAAATCGGCAAGTTTGGCGGTTACCCTGCTTATTGCGGCCCAACCTCCTTTCTCATCAAAATTCGTCATCCGTAATTCATCAAACCAGACTTCTGTGCATTTATTTTTTCCGTCATCAGTTGCTTCTGTAGCAATAGTTCGTTTAGGGTTTCGTACACCAAGTAAAATTACCTGCACATTACTTATTGTAGGATTTCCTACCACAGTAATATTATTTAATCCATCCTTTTGTGTGAACGGTATTTGAAGGCTTGCACCAGAACTTGGATTAGCCATAGCCGCATCGCGCGCCAGCTTAACATTCTCTATTTTACTTAATACCATATCCATTTGGTTGGCAGTAGGCCATACACTTGTCTGATCGTTATTATTGTTGGTATTGTAACTTCCCGGTGGGGTTACTTGCAGCGGAATTTCGTACTCATAATAGTTTTCGGTAAAGTCGCTTCCAAGACGTATAAATGCAGTTACATCACCTGTATTAAGGGCATGACTAGGGTCAGCAGACTGACAATGCACAAACATTTGCATATCCTTATAAGAGCGAAGGTCAAGCTGCACATTTTTATATACTCCACGTGCATCACCATCAGGCAGGTCGCATACCTGTAATGCTAATGAACCTTCATTCATTTGTACCAGGTTAGCAGACTGTAAGTTCAATTGTCTTTGAATACCGGGTGGTATAACATAGTTTACTGGTGGGGTTGATCCATTTTCTTCCAGGTTAACACCATACATATTAAATACAACAAGGTTATCATTTGGGACATAATCACCCGCGGCTAATAATGAACCTGTATATTTTCTCCAATCGTCTCTTACTAATTCAAGTTTACCAAAACGACATATAATAGGTTTGTCGAAGCCGCGCATATACATACGTATAAAACGTATGGAGTGAAAATCAGTTATCGCACCAACTTTTTTGATGTAATCTGTAAGTGGTATTTTAAACTGGTACCATGTTACTTGCTTATTGCCATTAATTGTTGATACTGTTGTAGTAAATGCATCTGTAATATAATTATTACCCACATTATTACTATTAACATCATTATGATCCATTTTTACCTGGTACTCAAAATATGCTTCATTCTGACTAAGCGTATTATCCTGGTTAATATCTTCAGTATTAGGTAAAGTTGTTTCTGTTGTGGGGTAACCTCCGGAATTAAGTCCTCCATATTGGGATTGTGTTGCAGAATTACCTTCCAGTCCGTTATATTTCATGTAGCGTTTAAGAACTTTGTAATTAGCAGCATCATAGTCATCACCACGGTAATAATGGTAATCATCACTCGATGGATCACTATCGGCTTTAAGCGCTGCAACAGAACTTGGGCCGCCAAAAGCACCGGAAACTGCATTTAAATAATAATTAAAGAAATTTCTTTCATCTGCATCACTTAATCCATCAAGTCCAACATCCTGAAATGGCCTTGTTGTAGGGTCATTATTAAATGCATCAACCAATGAAGGATTTACAGGCTCCCTTCCCCATTTTGATATTGTATAAGGTGCATTCGGGTTATTAGGAACCTCTACATCTGCTTGTTGATAAGGCAAGCCATTCTCAAAGCTTTTCAGCCCATCTTTAAGCACGTCTTCCGAAATATCCCCCAGATCGAAATAAAGACTACCTGTGGTATTAGGATGGCCTGAATATGTTGGGACACTGGCGGTATCCTGGTTATATGGGTCCATCATCCAGAATTCTATTTCTCCAATATTATCAGTTTGGAAATCTGTTTCCTGTATAGCATGTTGAATACCACCCCACCTGGTTTGCGGATTTTTAAGTGTTCCATCCGGATTTATTCCTGCCGAAACGCTTGTGAGGCCAACGTCATAGTTATAAGGTCCTTTTAATGTTGGATAAAAAGCAAGGTTAAAAACAGGAAGGTTAATAGGTGTACCTGTGGCAGATTGCTCCTGTGGGAATATTTCTGTTTGTAATACAATACGTGTAAAATTATTTGACATATCTGCATTAGTAAGATTGGCCGGAGTAAGCCCTGAGGTCTGTTGTTGGAATAGCGGATCGACTACAAACCAATTTAACAATGCCCTGTTAAATCCATAAGGCACACTATCATTCAATGCTGCTTCAGGGAATACAGATGGCTGTCCCGCCGGGGTGCTTGCCAGGAACCATGAATATGGTTGGGAGATGTCTATAAAACTTTCTGTGCCATCAAAATTATCGAGGTAAGCATTACCTGAGCTACCAATATATTTTGGGTGGCCGGGTATCATGGCAGCTATTTCATTGCTGGTAGTTATTTCCGATGGAGCCTTGGTATGTATCATAGGCAATGCATCTATCCACCGTGTAAGGAATGGAGCATCAGTTTTAGAATCACCATTCAAGCCTATCATAGTATTTGATACAGGCTCTTGCCCTATACTCACAATCTGTGTTAGGGGGTGTTCAGTATAATTAACAACTGTAGCACCCAGGTTAACATCCTTCGATAAAAGATAATCAAAGTGTTCACCAAAAAATGTTTTCGATTCTATACTGAATAAGGCATTATTCTCCAATGATATTTGAATAGGAGTACCTGAACTTAAAAGCCCCTGGTTAAGGATTTTTACCCTGCCTAATGTATAATCTACGGTATAATCTACGTTCTCAGTAAGCTTTATACCACCTGCAGTAACAAGCACGGAACCTTGTGGTACGTTCATAGCACCAAGAGATATGTCGGAGCTTGCTGAAGACTGGAAACTACCACGTATCCAATACCGGTCAAGATTGGGTTGTTCCTGTGCAGCAACAAGTATTGAGTCGTAAAGCGATTGGAATACGTAATTACTAATACTTGCCGGTGAATATCCTGCTGCTTGCAGCTTACCCTGCAGGTAGGACCCGAATGGTTCTGTGCTAGGTAATATAACATAACCGTTTGCTGCGTCTATGGTAACCCCCTGAATAAAATCAAACATTCCATCAGATACCCTGTCTCCTTCCGCATCTAACTGGTCCAGTCCCATAACGCGCAATAAGGCCTGATCACCAAGGCTACCAGATGGAATATAGGGTACGTCAGCTCCTGTTGCAGGGTTAGAGTACCAGAGATTAAGCATAAAATTTTGTGAATTTATCTGGTATGAACCAAGAGCATAAATATTTTTCATCATTAATTTCCACAATGGCACCTGAGGTGTTACATTGGTGCTCTTGAGCATCTTTACTACAAGCTCATTTCCCGTTGGCACACCGTCAGTAGAAAACTGCCCTACCTGGTATGTATGCCCTTGATAAGTATACTGGTATGCAACTGCAAGTACCTGGTCATAATTCAAAGGTTGCTTTAACGAAATGTATCCCAGCCTGGCATTTAAAGTATATTCCGAAGTTGAAAGCATGCGAGACAGATCGATCTTTTCATAATCTACAACTTGCTGGAACCTATTAGCTGCTAGTGTACTTATTGCTGTTGTTGGCCCAGATATTCCGGGATGGGCAGCTTCAAAAGTAGGGGGATTAAGAGTGTTAACCGAGTTATCAGGCGGATAGTATGTAGAATTATTTCTTGGCGGGCTTATCTGCACCGGTCCTGCTAAACCGTCCGTAAAGTATGGGGCACTTTCACCCAAATCACTAAAGGCAAGAATGTCCCGGGTATTTTGTGTGGCTGTAGAAGAATTAGTAACCCAAACCTCAATTTTAGTAATAGTTACAGAAGTATTAATAACTGGTTCACTGGCCAATGCCTTATCATACTGATCGCGGAAGAAGAGTGATAAGAAATAGTGCTGGTTTGCCATGTATTGGTCACACTTCAAATTAAAATTACTGGTTTGTGCACCATTCTGTACAGTTAGTGTTTTCTTATTACCCTTTTCCTGGGCATAAACTGTTGTAGAGGTTAGCCTGCCAAACTGCAATTTTGTTTTTACACCAAATAAACTTTGGCTACCGGTAATAAGTGTTCCGGGTAAATTAAAAGTCACATTACCCGCATCTATGCTTTTTATAATATCGTCTTCATGTCCGTTAAACTGAAGCTTCATTTGGTTTTGAAAGTCGAACGTAGCCTTGGTATTATAGCTTGTAGATAATTTCAGTTTATCACCTATTTCCCCGGTAACGTTGAGCTGAATATTCTCATCGAAGTTGAACGTGGTTAAGCTTCGCTGGACGACAGGTAGGGCAGGGTTCTCTAATTTTGAGTTATTGAAACCGAAAGTAAGTTCGGCAGATCCTTGCGGCCGGATGTTGACTGTATTACTTCCGAAGATGTCTTTAAACAAGTTACCTCCAATGTGAATGGGAGGAATAAGGCTTTTTGTTTGCTGCTTTTCCTTGGTAGTGCTTGCTACTTTTTGTTTGAAATATTTATGTTCAGCCTGCTGGAACATATAATCTTCATACTGGTCCGAATCCATTTCAGTAGGCATACGATAATCCATACCGCCTATTTTCTGGTATATGTCATATTTACCCGTGTTAGGGTTATACTGAACGTCAGTCTTTATGTTAGAAGGGTCTGATAACCTAAGCCCTCCATCCGGGTTATAAAGAGGAGGTGCATCGCCAGATTGGTCAGTAAACGGGTATGGAAGATTGCTTGCACCCTTAATAGTGTCGGTATCGCACCTCAGGTTAATACGAAAATCTGAAAACGACAAGACACCGCTCTTGCCCCATGCATTTGAAAAATGGAACAAAAACAATACCGGTAATATATAGACCAGGTATTTTTTATTTAAGATCAACAGTCTCTTATTTTAACAAAATAAAGAGTAGAGTTGTTGCATCAAGTGATGTTTTTATATCTGATTGTTAACTAAAAAGGGAGACGAATTTAAAAATTTTTCAGTACTCTTTTAACCAAATCTTCAAGTTGCAGCGAATCTCCTCCCTCATGTAAAATTTTATCAATGGCTTTTTCTGCAACATTTCTTGCAAATCCAAGTACTTCAAGGGCATTTAACGCCTCCATCTTTACTTTATTGTGCGTTCCGATGAAAGAAGGTAAGGTTCCGAAGGAATCTTTGCCCATTTTGCCTTTTAAGTCAATTATAATACGTTGAGCTGATTTTTCACCTATACCCTTAATAGATTTAAGCTTAACCACATCTCCATTCAGAATAGCTTGCTGAATATCGGCTGAACCAAGCGATGAAAGCATCATTCGGGCGGTTACCTCACCTACACCTGAAACGCTAATGAGATTGCGGAACATCAGGCGTTCTTCCTGGTCAGCAAACCCATATAAAACATGAGCATCTTCCTTAACACTTAGGTGGGCATACAGCTTGCATTTGCCGTTTTCAGGTATTTTAGAGAAGGTATTTAGCGAGATATTCAGGAGATATCCGATCCCGTTACAATCTAATACCACATAAGCCGGATTCTTCTCTGTTACCGTTCCTTCAAAATATGAATACATAACCTTATTCTTTTAGGGTCTGAAAATTTAAAGATAAGGTTTTTATTTGCTCCTCGACTGGGCGTCTACTACTGCAATAGTAACCATATTCACTATCTCGCGAACTGAGCAACCCAGCTGCAATATATGCACGGGTTTTTTCATACCAAGCAAAACAGGGCCAATTGCTTCCAGTCCAGCCATCTCCTGCATAATTTTGTAAGAAATATTGCCGGAAACAAGGTTGGGGAAAATAAGGGTGTTCACATTCTTGTTCACCAGTTCCGAGAAAGGGAATTGTTCCTTTAATAGGTCATTATTTAGTGCAAAATTTGCCTGAATATCTCCATCCACAATCATACCGGGGTATTTTTCGTGGAGAATAGATACGGCTTTTGCCACTTTATCAGGTATTTCACCTTTTACTGAACCAAAATTGGAATAGGAGAGAAGGGCAATGCGTGGTGTTATATTAAATTGGCGTATACTTTGTGCGGTAAGTGCAGTGATTTCCACAAGATCATCTACTGATGGATCTACATTCATGGTAGTGTCTGCAAAAAAGTAAGGGCCTTGCTTGGCGAGCAATATATACATACCTGCAACCCTATGCGTTTCCGGATGAACACCAATAGTTTCTAAGGCAGCTTTAATAGGGTCGGCATATTTGCGGGAGATGCCTGATATCAATGCATCTGCAACACCGGTTTCAACCATCATGGCACCAAAATAATTACGCTCACGCATTAATTTTCGTGCTTCGAATAAAGTATATCCTTTTCTTTTTCTCTTTTCATATAAGGCATCACCAAATGCAACACGCCTGGTTTCTTCGTCAGGACTTCGCGGGTCTATAATGGGAACATCATCAAGGGTAAGGCTATATTCCGCTATCATGCCCTTAATCTTTTCAGCATCACCCAATAATATAGGCTTAGCAATGCCTTCATCTTTAACTTGCTGTGCAGCTTTTAATATTTTATAATTATCGGCTTCAGCAAATACAACACGTTTGGGGTTTTGCCTTGCCTTAGCAGTAATGCTCTTAAGCAGATCATTATCTAGTCCTAAGCGTTTAATGAGTTCTTGTTTATATGCTTCCCAATCAACTATGCTTCTTTGTGCTACACCTGAATCCATTGCTGCTTTTGCCACTGCGGGTGGCACAGTAGATATTAGTCGCGGATCAATTGGTTTGGGTATAATATATTCCGGGCCGAATGCCAGATTACGTGAACCATACACCAGGTTAACTGATTCCGGTACTGGTTCTTTAGCCAAGCCTGCAATGGCTTTAACGGCTGCCATTTTCATGGTCTCATTTATTTGCTTTGCTCTTACATCTAAAGCCCCACGGAATATAAAGGGAAAACCAAGTACATTGTTCACCTGGTTAGGATAATCGGAACGGCCGGTAGCCATAATTACATCGTTACGCGC
>DATHOD010000038.1:0-5680 GCA_035485295.1 Bacteroidia bacterium | reverse complement strand
TAATTGTATTCCCGCATTGTTTTCTACTTCAAGCAGGTTAAAATGCAAGGTCTTTTCTGTATGATCAGGGCTTGCAGGATAACCCGGTGCAGGGCGTATACCAATATATTCTTCCTTAATTAATTGCTCGTTAGTCAGGTTCTCATCAGGCACATAAGCCCATATTTCCTTCCTGACTTTTGCATGCAATAATTCAGCAAATGCCTCAGCAAGCCTATCGGCAATAGCCTTAATCATTATACTGCTATAATCATCGTGGTCCTTTTCAAATTTCTCTATCCATTTTTCAATACCAATACCTGCCGTTACTGCAAAGCCTCCAATATAGTCCGCCCTGCCTGATTCCTTAGGGGCAATAAAGTCAGCCAATGCAACATTATCTTGCCCTTCAGCCTTTTTGGTTTGCTGGCGAAGAGAATGCAATACTGTCTTTATATGCTTGCGGGTATCGTCGGTATAGAGTTCTATATCATCATCACCAACAGTATTTGCAGGATAGAAACCAATTACACCCTTAGCTGTGAGCCACTTCTCTGCAATTATCTTCTTAAGCATAGCCTGTGCATCATCGAAAAGCTTTTTCGCTTCCGCACCACGTTCAGGGTCTTTCAATATTTTAGGATAACTGCCTTTCATCTCCCATGCATGGAAGAAAGGAGTCCAGTCAATATACTTGGCTATCTCAGCTAAAGGGTAATCCGTAAATGCCTTATTGCCAATAATACCTGGCTTATTTATCTGAACAGCTTTCCAGTCCGTTTTGAATTTATTGGCACGCGCCTCAGCCAGCTTAATATACTTATCCTGAGCTTGTTTATTTAAATGCTGCGTGCGCAAACTTTCATATTCCTTATTTACCTTATCAATATAGGTTGCTTTCTCTGATGAGAATAAACTGCTTGCCGCATTCACACAACGTGATGCATCGTTAATATATAAAACAGCATGATCATACTCAGGAGCTATCTTAACAGCAGTATGTATCTTAGATGTTGTAGCACCACCAATAAGCAATGGAATAGTGAAATTATTACGTTTCATCTCCTTGGCTATATGCACCATCTCATCTAACGACGGGGTAATTAGCCCGCTCACACCAATGGCATCTACTTTTTCCTGGATTGCCATTTCCAATATTTTCTCACAAGGGACCATCACACCAATATCAATAACGTGGTAGTTATTGCAGGCAAGTACAACGCCCACAATGTTCTTACCAATATCGTGTACATCGCCTTTTACGGTAGCCATTAATATCTTTCCAGCGCTTGATGAGGCGCCTTTTTGCTTCTCAGCTTCCATAAAAGGAGTCAGATAGGCAACAGCCTTTTTCATTACACGGGCGCTTTTAACCACCTGTGGAAGGAACATCTTACCAGAACCAAACAAATCACCTACAATACTCATGCCCGCCATTAAAGGACCTTCAATTACGTCTAGTGAGCGTGGCAGTTTAGCACGCGCTTCTTCCGTATCTATTTCTATAAAGTCGGTAATACCTTTTACCAATGCATGAGAAAGGCGTTCTTCAACAGGCATCTTCCTCCACTCTTCATCCTTCTCAATTTTCTTTCCGGCAGATTTAACGGTCTCTGCATAGTTCAACAGTTTCTCGGTTGCATCTTCCTTACGGTTGAGCAATACATCTTCTACAAGTACTAATAGGTCTTTAGGAATTTCATCATATATCTGCAACATGCCCGGGTTAACAATACCCATGTCCATACCTGCTTTAATGGCATGGTACAGGAACGCAGAGTGAATGGCTTCTCTCACGGTATCATTCCCACGGAAAGAAAAAGACACATTACTTACTCCACCGCTTACTTTAGCAAATGGTAGATTCTTCTTTATCCATTCCGTTGCTCTGAAGAAATCAAGTGCATTGAGTTTATGTTCTTCCATTCCTGTAGCCACAGGGAATATATTCGGATCGAAGATTATATCCTGTGGAGGAAGACCAACTTCATTTACAAGTATATCGTACGCACGTTTACATATATCTATCCTGCGCTGGTAGGTATCTGCCTGTCCTTTCTCATCGAAGGCCATTACAACAGTTGCAGCACCATATTTTTTAACCTTGCGGGCATACTCCCTGAATATGTCCTCTCCCTCTTTCATGCTGATGGAGTTGACAATACCTTTTCCTTGCAGGCATTTTAATCCCGCTTCAATCACTTCCCATTTAGAAGAATCTATCATTATAGGCAGGCGGGCAATATCAGGCTCAGCAGCAACCAGATTCAAGAATTTAACCATGGCAGCCTTTGAATCTATCATGGCCTCGTCCATGTTTATATCAATCACTTGCGCACCACCTTCTACCTGATCACGGGCAACAGCCAATGCACCTTCATAGTCACCGGAGGTAATAAGCTTTGAGAATTTCTTCGAGCCTGTGATATTGGTACGTTCGCCAATGTTCATGAAGTTGCTACCCGGGAAAAGCGTTACCGCTTCCAATCCACTTAAATGAAATAGAGGATCAGCCTCGGGTTTTTTGCGTGGCTTGGTGAGTGATGCAGCATGAGCAATTGCTTTAATATGCTCCGGAGTTGTTCCGCAACAACCACCCACAATATTTACAAAACCATTCTTTAAAAAGTCACTTACCTGGGTACACATGGTCTCAGGTGTTTCGTCATATTCTCCGAACTGGTTAGGCAAGCCTGCGTTAGGGTAACAGCTTACATAATAAGGTGCCTTATTAGACATTTCTTCCAAATAAGGTCTCATTTCCTTTGCACCCAAAGCGCAGTTTAATCCTATGCTCAATAGGTTTTCATGACGAACGGAAGTAAGGAATGCTTCTA
Organism: Bacteroidia bacterium; assembly: GCA_035485295.1. Lineage (GTDB taxonomy): Bacteria > Bacteroidota > Bacteroidia > JABEUT01 > JABEUT01 > JABEUT01. The sequence continues at coordinate 2,864 of DATHOD010000038.1, read as the reverse complement.
CCGTTTGTCCTGATAAAGTTCTTCCGCTGGCATCGGTAATAGTTACCGAAACCATTATTGGAATGCGCTTACCCGTCTTTTCGAAATAGCTTTCAATTGCAAACAATGCTGCTTTTGCATTCAAACTATCGAATATAGTTTCAACCAATAACAGATCTACCCCACCATCAACAAGTCCTTTTATTTGTTCCGTATATGCATTCGCAACATCATCAAAACTTACTGCCCTATACCCGGGATCATTCACATCAGGTGATAAGGACGCTGTTTTGTTTGTCGGGCCCAGTGCTCCGGCAACATATCTTGGTTTGTTTGGGTTCTTAGCAGTATATTCTGTTGTAACCTTTTTTGCAATTTTAGCTGATTCATAGTTTAGCTCATAGGTCAGACTCTCCATCTGATAGTCAGCTAAAGACAATGGGTTTGCATTGAAAGTATTGGTTTCAATAATATCTGCTCCTGCATCCAAATAGGCACGATGTATCTCTTCTATCATCTTTGGTTTGGTGATAGAAAACAAATCGTTATTACCCTTTACTGAGGATTTATAATCCTTGAAACGTTCTCCACGATAATCTTCTTCAGTTGGTTTATACCGCTGAATCATAGTGCCCATGGCACCATCTATTATAAGGATTCGTTTCTGTAGTTCTTGTTCTATTGACATAATTCGTTTAATAGAATATATCTGTTATACATACCCTAAAGCTTTCCTAACTCTTTTTAATGTTGCAGTAGCTACAATCCTGGCCTTGTCCGCTCCAACCTTAAGTTGCTTATCCAAATCGTTCTTATCGCTCATGTAATGATTAAACAACTCTCTCTCTTTTTTAAATTTTTCCACAATAAGAACAAATAAAGCTTCTTTAGCTTGTCCATAGCCCATGCCACCGCGCGTATAGTTAGCTCTCATTTCTTCAATCTGGCTTTTCTCTGCAAGCAAGCTATATAACTTGAATACATTACAAGTATCAGGATTCTTAGGCTCTTCAACCGTTTTAGCATCTGTAACAATCTTCATTACCACTTTACGCAGGTCTTTATCCGGCAGAAAAATATTGATGGTATTGTTATAGGACTTGCTCATTTTCTGACCGTCAATACCCGGGATTATCATCACCTGTTCATTGATCATAGCTTCAGGTAGAACAAATGTTTCTCCACATGTACGATTAAATACAGAAGCAATATCTCGTGTTATTTCAAGGTGCTGTAGTTGGTCTTTCCCCACTGGCACATAATTGGCATCATACATAATAATATCGGCTGCCATTAGCACCGGATAAATAAATACCCCTGCATTCACTTCAGCAAGCCGGTCTAGTTTATCTTTAAAAGAAGTGGCATTAGCCAGCATTGGATAAGGCGTGAAACAATTCAAATACCATGTGAGTTCACCAACTTCAGGAACATCACTCTGACGATAAAACACAGTCTTATTGGTATCTAGTCCGAAGGCAAGCCATGCTGCGGCCACAGTATAGGTATTCTCCCTGAGCAGATTAGCATCTTTCACTGTGGTGAGCGAATGCATATCAGCAATGAATAGAAATGAATCATTCTTAGGGTCGTTCGACATTTGTATTGCCGGCTGAATTGCCCCTAAAATATTACCAAGGTGTGGAATACCTGTGCTTTGTATGCCTGTCAGTATTCTTGCCATAATTCGGGTATGCTTTAGATATAAAGTTTACAAAAATAGTTAATTATAACGGGCTTAGCCCTTTGTTTGCTTATGATAGCTGTTAAGAATATTGAATATCGAACATCCAATGATGAATTATGAAGTAAAAACCTAGCTTTTGATTTGGAAATTCGATATTGAGTGTTCAATATTCGAAATTATAGGATTACCGCCTCTCTCTGTATAAGCTTCAGCGAGAAGCTATGAACATTCGCCACCTTTGGACCGCAACACGCATATAATACTTTATGTAGTCGCGAAGGTAGTATACAGCAAATGCGGTAAATACTAGATAGGTAATAGTAAGTAGATATAGAATGCCTTCATTAATGCCCTGGGCAGTATTTCCACCTGTCTTGGCATTTGATATTAACCCGGCTTTGCAAACAGAACACTGTGCTGCACTCCACAATGGCAGAGCCAGAATAACGAAGAAAGAAAATATCTTTTTAGCCAGTTTCATACAGCGAATTTACAAAAAAACCTAAAATGGGTAGTATGGAGATATCATAAGGTACACAATTACCCCTGTAGTAGTTACATAGATCCATATAGGCATGGTCCAGCGGGCAATTTTACGGTGCTTAATAATATCGTTGCTTAAGCCACGGTAAAAAGTGAGCAGAACTAATGGTAATACTACTGCGGCAAGAATGATATGTGAAGAAAGAATAAACAGGTAGATAGGCCTAACGGGATTATCCTTAGGGAACAAAGTTTCCTTACCAAAGAAGTGATACGCAATATAGCTTACCAGGAAAAGAGCAGATAATGTAAAGGCTGTAATATTAAGTGTTCTGTGCAATTTCACTTTCTTATTACGGATGGCAAAATAAGAAGCAACAAGGAGTACTGTGCACGTTCCGTTCAGGAATGCATTAAGCAATGGACAATGGGTAATAAGTGCCGGAACTGAATCAGGTTTAGGCATTAGGTAAAGACCAAGTACTACTGCAGGCACTGCAATTGTAATGATCAAAATAATCCGGAATACTGCTTTGTCGCTCATGATATATTGTTTTTAAATGGCTTCGTCTTTATCTCTTTCCTTTTCATCCTTTGTCTCCTTCTTTATATAGTAGAAGGCCTCCAGCATACTAATCTCATCTATCAGTTTATCGGTATCCTTTATCCTCAATGCATTATAGATTCCACGTATTGAACCATCTTTGTCTATCAG
>DATHOD010000037.1:0-8703 GCA_035485295.1 Bacteroidia bacterium | reverse complement strand
AATGTCAATTACTTTCTGACAAGAAGTGCCAAGTATTATTAAAGCTATTATTGATAAATACAATTTATAGTTTTTCATTTCCTTAGAATTTGAAATTATAGGATACCGAAGGAATTATACCAAAAAGCGCAGTAAGAACAGCCTGTGTTTCTTGCGCATTATTAGGGTTTTGCTGGAATGTTATTGTATAAGCATTCCATCTGTCGTACACGTTATAAATTGAAAAGCTCCATTCTCCCTGGAAACGACCATGTTTTTTACACTTGTACGTTGCCCCAATATCCATCCTGTCGTATGCTGGCATTCTATATCCATTTCTTTCAGTATAGTAAAAAAGAATATTACCATTTACATCATATTTTCCGCTGGGAAATGTTACAGGGTATCCTGTATTATATATCCATGTTGCCGAAAACGACCATTTGTCACTTAGTTCGTATATCAAAACTATATCCACATCGTTTGTAATGTCTTGTCTTGCAGGGTACCAGCTGCCGTTGTTAATTCCTGCAATCTGTAATTCTGTCTTTGAAAGAGTGTATCCTATCCATCCGGTTAATTTTCCATACTTCTTTTTAAAGAAAAATTCTGCACCATACGATTTGCCTTGTCCATAAAGCAACTCACTCTCTACTTGTCCATTCAAAAGTAGCTGAGCACCATTTTTATAGTCTATTTCATTTTGCATTGCTTTATAATAGGTTTCGACAGAAAATTCATATGTATTATCTTTGAAATTCCTATAATACCCCAATGAAACCTGGTCTGCAATTTCAGGTTGGACATTATTACTGCTTGGTATCCATAAGTCTGTCGGTTCCGATGAAAGGGAGTTTGAAAGCAAATGCAGGTTCTGCACATTTCTGTCGTATGATGCTTTGACGGATGAGAATTCATTGAGCATATACGTTATATTAAAGCGGGGCTCTGGATTAACATATGTCTTGACAAATTGCCCACTGGAATATTTGGTGGAATCATGCAATGTTCCATCAGGGTTATAAGTATAAAATGTGCCTGCCCCAAGCAAGCTGAATGTAGTAACCCGTATTCCTGCAACAAAGCTTAATCTTTCACTAATCTTATATTGATCAGATGCGAATACAGCATTTTCCCATGCATAGCGTGATGGAATATGAGTATTGTTTACGCCTGAATCAGCCGAAGTCAGGTTACCGGGTACCAGGGTGTGATATATACTGTTGAATCCAAATTTTATCTTATTCTTGGAATTTGGGAAGTATTCAAATTCTTGTTTCAAGTTTAAATCTCTAATAGTAGACTGTATGCCTAAGTTTATGCTTGCGGTTGTAAGGGCTATATTGTAATTGTAGTCACTAAAAATTAGCGAAGTGTTCGAAAATAACTTTGGGCCAAATATGTGGTTCCAGCGGAATGTTCCTGTGGCATTACCCCAATTTATACCAAACATGTTATCGGCGCCCAATACATCTTTACCAAAGTAGCCCGATAGGTACACCCTGTCCTTATCATCCAGAGTATAATTAGCTTTAATGTTAAAATCATAAAAATATAGGCTGCTATTACGAAGAGTGCTATTATTTGAAAGCTTAAGAAATAGATCAGCATATGTTCTTCTGCCCGCTATTAGAAAGGACCCTTTGCCCTTTTTTATTGGGCCTTCAAAGTTTAAACGCGAGGCTATTAAACCTATGCCACCACTTAAATGATATGTTTGATCATTTCCATCATTCATACGTATATCTTCTACAGAGGCCAGGCGTCCACCATATTCAGCCGGCATACCACTTTTATAAAGTGTAACATCTTTTATAGCATCGGAATTAAATACCGAGAAAAAGCCGAGCAGGTGAGACGCATTATAAACTGGCGCGTCATCTAATAAAATAAGGTTTTGGTCAGCAGCTCCACCGCGTACATAAAAGCCACTATTGCCATCTCCAGACGAGATAACTCCTGGTAATAACTGCATGGTTTTTAATACATCTTTTTCTCCGAAGAATACAGGTATTTTACTTATTTCCTTCACATCAAGCTGTATCATTCCCGTTTGGGTGCTTGTTACATTGGCGTTCGATTTCGTTGCTGAAACTTTGACTTCCTCTAAAGTGGAACCGGCATTCGTTAGTTTAATGTTTTGCTTTATATTTTGGTGAAGTGCGATTTTAACGGAGTCATTCTTATATCCCAGGAACCCATAAATAATAGTGTAGTTCCCCTCATTTAATGTGAGCGAATAAAATCCATATTCATTTGTAGTTATACCTGTTGTAGGTAGTTCTTTAACACCAATGAATACACCAAAAAGCTGCTCGCCAGAGGAGGAGTCTTTTATGGTGCCGCTAATGGTGAATTTTTGCTGGGTTTGGGCAGTTATAAAAGTGCAAACAAATAGAGCCGGAATTAAAAATGAGATTTTCTTTAATAGCATAAATAGGGTAGGAGTGCTTTATGAATGTCTAATATTGAATAGATGTTAAACGTTTATTATAATTCAATATTGTAATATTTATCCTGGAAATTGTGGTAGCAAATATACCCTATTTCCCTCCATTTGTGGGGCTTGGCTCTGCAGGTTTCTTAAACTTTCTTATGTTGTACTGTATATTGAACATGAAGTAGCGTTGCAGTACTTGTGTTTGGCTATCTTGAATATATGTGTCTGTAACTGTGCGTGATATACTCTTGTTTTGGTTAAGCAGGTCAAATGCACTTACCGAAAGCAATAGTGCTTGTTGTTTTAAGAATTTATAACCGATAGATCCACTCCAAAGCAATACTGATTGGTTATAGGTTTGGGTTAATCCGGTATAAACTGTCTGAGCAACACTGGTATTTATAACAATCCCTTTTAATAGTATAATATTTATTTTTCCTGAATATACCTGGCTCAAGTAATCATCATCTGCCTGATTCTGTAATGAATTTTTCACCTGGCTGTAATTGTCGGTATAAGATAGAGTGAAATCAACTTTTTCACTTATGTTACTGCTTATTACTATTCCGCCACTTGTTGTTGAATTCCCTGAATAGTTTAATTCCTTATTTATAAGTGCTGGGGTTCTTACATAAGAATAGCCTCCATTAAGGTTCACATTAATCTTAAGAGGAAATATTGCTCTTCCGTATGTTATGAACGATTTTGCAGATTCATAGCCTTGCAGGTTTTCGGGCATGGAAAGCTGCGCGCCTTTAGGCACAAATATATTTCCAAAGGTGGTATCTCTTGCAGGAATATAGCTGGAGTTACCTATATAGTCTTGTATATAACTGCCATTCACATAAACAAGGAATGTGCTACCCTGTTTTGAGTTGGTTGCTCCATACCTGGTTGTAAAGCTTTGCACATAATCGTCCTTCAAGTCAGGATTACCAGTGTTAAGCAATAATGGATTGCTGTTATTTACTACATTTTGCAATTGCGAAATAGAAGGTGGTGCAATTGATGTTTGGTACATTACACGAATATTTTTGTTTTGTGAGAATCTATAATTAAATATCATACGGGGAACAAAAGCTGTATATATCCTCTGTAAATCGGGATTAACTTCAGGAAATTGCTCATTGGAATTTAGGGTTGAGTATTGTACGTTGGCACTAAGCATTAAGAAGAATTTTTTGCCTTTACTTATCCTGTAGCTTATTCCACCCATTTGAGTAAAATAGCTGCTAATGTATTTGTTTGATAAGGAAGTATCAGTATAAGAAGAGGTATTGACCAATGAATCGGTCATTTTATCTGTATTGTTAAAAACAATAGAAGGGCTGTAATTAAATTGAAGCAGGCTATTTGAATCTAAAGGTTCAGTATATGATAAGCTTGATGATAGCGTAGTACTTTTTGTAACTTGTGTGTATTGCTGGTTAAGTATGGTAGTATCATTTTGAAATGCATTAAGGGCATAAATATTACCGGGAGTATTTTTTTGATTTACATCGCTGCCCATATTAAAAGAGATGGTTCTGCCCTTTTTATGGAATTTATGCATAAGGAGGATATTTTCAGTGAAGTCGTAACCCTTATTACTGGATGAGCTGGAAGTTTGAGAAAGGCTTTGAACTATATCGCCCAACAAAGAGTTTTCTGAAAAATTGGAGGAAGAGGCTGTTTGTTGTAAGGTCCCTTTGAAGGTGACTATCAAAGAATTCATTGAATCTATACCCCATTGAAAGCGGCCATTTAAACGGTGGTCGGTATTAGAGCTTGCTGAGCCGTTCGTATCATTAAGTATGCTGTTATTCTGCGAACCGTTTGTATATGTGGTAGATGATATAGTGTTATTTGAATTGGTGGCATTATTAAAGAAATAGCTGGTAGTAAGCCTGATCTTATTATTATTCCATGCATTGGTGTAATTAAGACCAATAGAGTTAGTAGTTGTTATACCACCTTGTTGGCCTACCAAAAAATTATTAAGCCCCTGCGAGTAACCTGTGCTATTACCAGAACCTCCGCCTCCGCCAGAACCACCTCTTCCTTGTCCACCTCTTCCTTGCCCGCCTCCACCACCCATAGCTCCTAAAATATCTTCGGTGGCAAAATTCTGTTGGTTTATATTATTTGCTAATCCAATAATAGAGAACCTACTGGTGCCCTCAAATTGATTTAGGTTGCCACCCGCTAAATATCGTCCATCGGTTCCATATCCGGCGTATGCCTTGCCAAATGTTCCATTTCTTCTATTCTTCTTAGTAACTATGTTAATAGTCTTTTGAGAACTACCATCATCCACACCGGTAAATTGGGCCTGGTCGCTTAGTTTATCAAATACCTGAATTTTGTCAATTACCTCGGCAGGCAGATTTTTTAACGCAATGGTCGGGTCATTACCAAAGAAAGGTTCACCGTCAACCAATACCTGTGCTACTTGTTCTCCATTAACAGTTACTGATCCATTCTGAGAACTTACTCCCGGCATTTTATTTACCAGGTCTTCTGCGCTTGCATCGGGATGAGTTTTATATGCATCAGCATTGAATTCTGTTGTATCTCCTTTCTGCTGAACTGGTATTACCTTGCCTTCTACCACAGCAGTTTTCATAGTTGTAGTTAACCATTGAAGTTTTAAGACTCCTGCATTGGTTACTGGTTTAGAAACATTTAAGTCACTAACAACGGTCTGAAACCCTATATAAGATATCTGTATCTTATAATTACCCAGAGCTACGTTATTGAATACAAAAACCCCGTTGTTTCCTGTAATGGCCGTAAATTGCTTAAGTGTATCAGGAGTATATAGAAGAACACCAACACCTGCCATAGGTGCATGGTTTGAATCATTCACCACTTTTCCGTAGATGGAGTTAATTTGCGCTTTTACAATGCTGTTGCTCAAGAGCACTAACAGAAGAGTAATAAAACGCCCATTTCTCATAATATAACTAATCTTATTATTTTGTCGCTAAGCGAAATTCGGTCCAAACAGTTAATTGTTCAGGTGATGCTTCTCCGCTACCACCTCCGCTACCACCATGGCCGCCCATACCGCCACCGCCCATTCCTCCACCGCGCATACCTCCTCCCATACCACCACCACCATGTCCACCTCTATCGCCACCTGTACCGTGTTTAATTGTTACAGTAACATTGAATGAAAGCCCAAGTATTTTATTACTGTCGGAAGCAGTAAATGGCTTCTTATAGATAGTATTTATAGGAATAGCAGCTTCATATATCATAGCACCTGAATTGTCCCAACCTATGCTAACATTAATTGGATAAATAGAAGGTAACTCAAGCAATCCGTCCGGAATATTGTTAAAGCCTATAATGCGCATTTGTTTTGGGCCATTTAAAAAATGTTTGTGCATTCTGTTTATTTTTCCTGTATCAGGCATATCTGCATAGGCAGAAGCTGTTGACTCTGCTGAATTGGCTTCTTCACTGCTATGTTGTCTGGAACCATGCCCGCTAGAGGCTGTGCCCTGTTCCCTTTGAACTATAGGGAATTGTATTCCAATCTGATGATTTTTTTTGCAGGCTGTATCAATCCATAATTGCATTCCGGTGTGCAGTATTCCCATCTCTGTAACGTCATCGGTAGCACGAATACATATATATAGGTTAGTCATATCATTGGAAATGGAAAAACTAAGTTTGGTTTTAGCATCATAGAATTGTAGGGGAATCTGCCATTCTGTAGCTTTGCCATCAACAGTAACAGGGGTATTTTGCCACATACTTTTATATATTACTGGCGGTGAGCATGATAGCATAGATAAACAGATACCTGCTACCATGCGCTTAAATGTTTTTTTGAATGTCATAATGGTTAAATAGTTCTGATAAATAGCTGCTTACTTGTAGTTTGACGCCATTTATTATTAAAACTTGCTAAAATTAAGTAAGGGTATCTAAGCAGGAAACCAGTTTTGCGATGTACGATATACTGTTCCTTTAAAAAAGGCCACCTTTTCGTTCTTCTGGTTTGTGACTGTTATGTGGTAAATGCCAATTTTATTTGAAAGTTTGGATTCTTCAGCGGTCGCAGTAATTATATCACCTTCATGAAGTTGTTCAGTGTGTGAAATCGAGGTCTCAACGGAAACAGCTTTTCTGCCATGAGAATTAGACGCAAATGCCAAAGCGCTATCTGCAAGCGAATAAGTAATACCACCATGCGCAATTGCAAATCCGTTAAGCATATCTTTTCTCACTTTCATTCTTAATACGCAATGACCCGGTTCAATTTTAATGCGTTCAATACCTAGCCATTGACTGAACCAGTCTTTAGTGTACATTGCATCTATTACCTTTTCTGCTAATGCTTTCTTATCCATTGTATTAAGTTTAACTATTCTCTATATATGCTCCTTTTGAAGCTACATCGTAATACGATATATGGAGCTGTTCGCATTCGTTCTTCCATTTCTTTAAACGTGCAGGTGAAATAGAAGAATCAAATATAATAGCATCAAAGGTAAACGCATTTTGTAAGGCGATCATGCCTAGTTTATAGTCTTTTGATACTATGATACAATGCACATTGAATTTCTGAGAAGCATCGGGCATGTCTTGATTACTTCGGATAAAGGCATATCGTTTATCATTGAACTGCGCAATATTGTGTTCAAACATCAGATGCCCTGAGAGGAAGATACCCGAAGTGTCTTTAAGTAATGACACAGTATCATTTATGCCTCGTTCCCAAAAATGAAACTGAATATGGTATTTAAAATCAGATGAATCTATATCGCTGTATGCCATAAGGCACTGCTTGCCTGAGATAAATGCAATAGCAGGATGCTTTGAAATATGGTATACTGCCATTATTTGCTGCCTGGAATGAATTATGTTTTTGTAAACTCTTATTCCCATAAAAAGTAAAAGGCATGAAAGAGAAAAGAATAATGTTCGGTACCTTTTATAACTTGAAAAAACGAATAGGCTAATTATACAAATGAAGAGTAATATTGTTTCTAAAGGTGAAATACTTATGCCCTTAGTAACATAAAAGGGTAGTTTACTTGAATGGCCAACAATTCCATTCATTAACCAAAGGCTCTTCTGGAATAGCCAGGTAGTAAGATATGATATATAAGGAATATGTGCGGTTAGAAGAAAGAGAATACCAGAATAAATAACAATTGAAAGTAGGGGAACAATAATCAGATTTGTAAATATGAAATAGTTTGGAAATTGATGGAAATAGAGAATTGATAGCGGTGCAATAGCCAACTGTGCAGAAGCTGAAAGACACGCAAGTTCCCAGCCTTTCTCAATGATTCGGTTGCGAGGCTCAAGTAAAGAAGTAAGTAAAGGGTAGATAACCAAAATGCCTAGCACTGATAGATAAGAAAGCTGGAAGCCTGTATCTGCAAGAGCAAATGGATTAATGAGTAGCATTAAAAATGCTGAAGCAGCCAGCGTATTTATTGTGTTGGTATATCTGCTAAAGTGCTTACCAACCAAAAGAAAGCTAAACATTACTGTGGCGCGCATAACTGGAGTAGCCATGCCAGTAAGCAATGCGTATGCCCATAATAGTAGGAGTAATAAAATGGTACGGATAAGTTTACCATGTTTGAACTTATCGAAAAAGAAAAATAGAAGATTAAGCATCCAGAAGAGAATACCGACATGCAATCCTGCTACGCAAATTACATGAACAGTGCCGCTATCAGCAAATTGCTGAACTACAGAAGGCAACAGATCATCTCGATAGCCAAGAAGAATAGCTGTGCCAACAGCAGCTTCATTGCCTTTTATCTTATCATTAATTAGTCTGATCAGTTTGTCTCTACATTGATTAGTGACGCGTAAAAGCCAGGGGGCATTGTTTGTTTCGGTGAAGGAAAAGGATTGCTTGGGAACGAAGCCTTCGTAATATATTCCATGCAGTTCAAGATAATGCTTGTAGTCAAATTCATCTGGATTAAGTGGCGGCTTTATCGGCAAAAGTTGTGTGTGTACAATCATCACGTCACCATAACGGACAGTATCTCCAACAGTGTCTTTTTGGAAATAGAATAGTACCTTACCTGTTGTTTTCTCAAGATTGCTTCCATGATAAATACCCATTACTTCAGCAACCACCTTAATTGTTTTGTCTTTTTCCTGTGGAACTGAAGCAATGGAAATAAGAAATGTTTTTTCTCCTTGCAAGTGGTTGCTTATATCTGAATGTCTTTTTGTAGGAGTATTTAAGAGAGTAAATGAATATCCACAACTAAAGAGAAATCCAGTAAGTAAAGTGCCGAATACCCAACGATATTTGAAGT
>DATHOD010000036.1:0-13966 GCA_035485295.1 Bacteroidia bacterium | reverse complement strand
ATAATAAATAAGGTAAAGGGTATTAACAGGGTGGTGTATGATATAAGCTCTAAACCACCGGCAACTATCGAATGGGAGTAAGTACAATGGCGAATGGCGAATTGAGAATGGAGAATTGTAGGAGAAATAAAGTGGGTTCTTTTACCAAGTTGAACTTTCAATTTTCAACTTTCAATTTTCAACTATTCTTTTGTCTTTCACTTTTCACTTTTAGTTTTTCATTTCTCTCTGCCCAGAGTTCTTCTGATAAAACGGTTACAGAAAAGGGCAAAAAATTTTATCTGCATATTGTGCTGAAAGGCGAGACAGTCTATGGCCTTTCTAAAGACTATACTGTATCGGTACGTGATATTGTAATGGAAAACCCGAATGCAATGAATGGTATTTCTCCGGGTGATTCCTTGCGCATTCCTTACCCTGGTGTAACTGTAACAGCCGATACAAATACTTCAGGATATATATATCATAAGGTAGTTGCAAAGGAAACGGCCTACTCTTTGGCGAGGCAATACAAGATAAGTGTAGCATTGCTCGATAGCCTTAACCCAATATTAAAAACTAAGGGTATGCAAACCGGGCAGAATTTGCGCATCCCCGTTTATCAGCAACCAAAACCAGCGACTCTTCCAATGGTTAACCAGCCTCCTGCAAAGCCACCAGTAGTTACTCCGCAACCGGTTATTAAACCTGCAAGAGATACGGTTAAAGAAAAGCAAGCATTCCAGAATTTTGTAAATCAGCAAAAGAAAACTGATACCGTAAAGAAAGCAGCACCTGTGCCGGTTACAACAAATACAATAGTACCTTCTCCAAAGCCTGTTGTTCCCGTTACAACCAATACAGTTGTGCCCGTTCCTACCCCCGTTCCTCTTGCAGTTAATCCGGCACAATTAAAAAGCAGATATAATGTTGCTGTACTTCTTCCATTTGCATCAGAAGGTTCCGATACGGTTCGTATTAACAGGTTACTTAACGGTACTGCTCAATTGCCCTTGCTCACACAAATATCTGCTGACTTTTACCAGGGTGTACTTATAGCGGTTGACTCACTTGCCAGGCAGGGATTGAAAGTTAACCTGTATGTATATAATATGCCTTCTTCAACCGATACATCTAATCATAGGCTCGATTCTATTTTAAGAATACCTATGCTGCCTGCCATGAACCTTATTATTGGGCCTGCGTATGCTTCACAGTTTAAGATAGTTGCAAGGTTTGCTGCACAGCATAATATCCCTATTGTATCGCCTTTATCACCCGATAATAATATTTTATTGGGTAATGCTTTCACCAGCAAAGCAACTCCATCTCCACTTACAGAAATGGAAGATATGGCAGATTATATTGCAGCACATCATGGAAGAGATAATGTAATTATTCTGCACCACCGTTATGCTGCGGATGATAATTACTTCAATGCTTTTAAAAAGAAATATAACTCAGACCTGCAACTTGATTCTAAAACAGACACCGCCACTGTAGCTGATTATACAGATAATATGAGCAAGCTGGGTGATAAGATTGCTAAAGACAAGAACAACATTATTGTAGTGCCTTACCAGGGTGAATCATTCGTTACCAAGTTGGTGAATCAATTGGCTAATTCAAAATATTCAGATGACGACTCACTTGTAGTATATGGTATGCATAACTGGCTTAATATCGACGTGCTGGATATGGGAGACCTTGACACACTTAACTTTCATTTTGCTTCGAATGAATTCGTGAACTATTCGGACTCATGCACAAAAAGTTTCATTAAAAAGTATAGATACAACTACTATACCGAACCTAGTTATTACGCCCTGCAAGGCTTTGATATAGCTTACTTTTATTTAAGCGAGCTAAAGAAATTTGGAACAGGATTGCAAGATCATTTGGGCGATGGAGCATATAAAGGCGTTCATACTTCTTTCGATTTTCACAGGAATGATGCTACCGGAGGATATGAGAACAGAGCCATTTATATGATGGAGTATAAGAACTACATCTTACTAAAGAGCTCTTTATAAATAAACCTTCCTCTTATTGGTTATTCAATATTTTGAATAACTCATTCAACTTAGGAGTAAGAATAATATCTGTTCTACGGTTCTTCTTTCTTGCTTCGGCAGTAGTTCCCGGGTCAATCGGATCGTATTGACTAACACCTGATGCCATAATGCGGCTTGGGTCTATCTTGGCATCTTGCAGTAATGTTTTTGCAATGGCAGTTGCGCGCATAACACTAAGGTCCCAGTTATCTTTTATCTCACCGGAGCCATGCATATTTACATCATCGGTATGGCCTTCAACCATAATATTTATATCAGGGTTTGCTTCCAATGCCTTTGCAAGTTCTTGCAAAGCAGTAAGTCCATCTGGTTGTACTTGTGTGCTTCCGCTAGGGAAAAGCAGCTTCTCTTCCATGGAAACGTAAACCTTTCCATTCTTTTCATAAACACTAATGCCTTTATTAGCAAAGCCTACAAGAGCATTAGCAATACGCTGTTTCAATGAATCAACAGCTGCATCTTTTTGTTTTAGTACGTTCTGTAGTTCGTTTACCTTAGCCTCGCGTTGTTTTAATTGGTCATTAAGTGAATCAAGGTGTAATTTCTCTTTGTCTAATTGCGCTTGTAATAGGTTTAACTGATCTTGCTTTTGCAGCAATTGTGTTTGTGTAAGCTGTAACTGGCCAGATAAGTTCTTGGCATCATTTTGGCTGCCTTGCAACATCTGGTTATACTTGTTAAGTAGGTCTTCGTTAATCTGGTTAAGCTTATCGTATTTAGATGTCAGGTCGCGATAACTTCTATTGTTGAAGGTAGTGTCTTGTTGCAAATCAGTAACACTCTTTTGCAGCATATCCAATTTCGATTGCAGTTCAGTTTTTTTGGTCTGGCAATCCTGGTCTTCTGCTTTGTACTTGTCACGGTCAGCTTCAGCCTGTTTGCGTGCATTTTGCTCGGTTATAAGCTTGTTTTGAGGAACACAAGAAGATAGATATATCCACATTCCCAAAATAGAGGCTGCAACAAACAGGTTTCTTTTCATGACGTATTGAATTTTGTATAGTTTATAAGTAAAAAAAGTCCTGACGTTACCCGCCAGGACTTTATATTGTTATCATTTAAGGTAACCCAATAACAGTGTACTGTGAACGAGAAATATATTATTTCTTGGTAGTATCCTTAGGCGCAGCAGCAGCTGAATCCTTCATGTGTTGCATTTTAGCAGCTTGCATAAGCGAATCTGCACGTTTAGCAGCAGAAATTGAATCTTGCTTTGCTTTGTCTGCACCAGCTTTGTCTTCGCCTGATTTACAAGCAACTAAAGCTATTCCGGAAACAGCGGCGATAAATAGAACTTTTTTCATAGAATGTGTATTTGGTTATAATTTGGATGCAAATGTAACACACACGGTGGCTAATGTCAATACCCGCAAAAAAAATTATTAACAATGGATGTTTATGAACGTTTGGCCGAAATTTTGCCTTTTTGGCTATATAATACCAGGGCTTCATCCTCTTTAGCACGCATTTTCTTCCTATCTGTGGGCTTCTTATCGCCATAACCACAAAGATGTAATACTCCATGAATGACAGTTCTCAATAGTTCTTTCTCAAATGTTACTTTATATTTCCCTGCATTCTCTCTAACCCTGTCAATGCTTATAAAAATCTCTCCTGATATTGCCTTCTTCTCGGAATAGTCGAATGTAATAATATCGGTATAGGTATCGTGGTTAAGGAACTCTTTATTGATATTGAGCAAATGCTCGTCGCCACAGAAAAAATAATAAAGCTGACCGCAGGTTTTACCCTCCTTACGGATTATCTTTTTTATCCAGTCTTTTATATGAGATTCCTTGCTGACAGAAAAATCAAGCTCCTCTTCGCTTTGGAATACTATGGAAGACACAATAATTAGTTGGCTAAAATGTCGAAGCTGAGTGAAACACAACGGCCTTTTTCCGAGTACTTGACATCATCGGCTAGATGGTGCATAAGGAATACTCCTCTGCCGGTTGGTTTCTCAATATTTTTAGGGTCGGTAGGGTCGGGCAGGTGTTTAAAATCAAATCCTTCACCTTCATCACGAACTTTAAATAAAATTGTCTTTGAAGAAGAAGCAAATGTTACATATATCTTTTTTCCTGGTTTGGCTTTATTACCATGATAGATGGCATTATTCACAGCTTCAGTAACTGCTACAAGTATATTGCCGTAGTGGTCTTCGTTTACTTTATAGTTAGAACAAATAGTATCAATTAACTTTTCTACAATGTGGATGCTTTCTGAGGCAGAATCCAATTCCAATTGCTGTGTCTGCATTTTGGTAGGAGTATTAGTTTTTTTTGCCGGGGTTTTCTTCTTTACCACCTTTACCTTTGGGTTCTTTTTCTTCATTCCTGGAAGGAGTTAAAATAATCATTTACTTTATCCTTATAGAAGGAGTTAAGATTCAATGGCACGGTTTTAAGCAATTCATCCTGCTGGCTTTTTTGACTATTATACTGAAAAAACGGGTTTGAGTTACCGAAAAATTGCTTTTTCGCCACATGTGACTCAAAATCAGGCTCTTGTCCCTTTGTTTTTTCTGCCTTTTCATAGTCCAAAAAGTGTTTAAGCAAGGCTTCCTGTCTTTTCAATGTTGCTTCACTCACCTGCTGGCTTACAATATCATCTTCTATTTTCTGCATCTCCTGTGCCATATTACCAAGCTCACCGGCGCCCTTTTTATCTTGATTTTGATCCTCGGCTTGCTGCATTTGTTGGCGAATGTATTCCTGTTGGGCTGCCAATTTAGCTAATTGTTCACTCATCCCCTCATTATTCTCACCGGGCTTATTACCTTTTTCCTTGCCTTTTTGTAACGATTGCATCATCTGGTCAAGCTGTTGTGACATTTGTTGCTGCATTTGCTTTAACTGAGACATGGAAGGATGGCTTCCCTTCCCTCCCGGTTTTTTGCAACTGCCACTGCCCGGCACTTTATTTTGTGACTGTTGTTTCATTGACTGCAATGCTTCACTTAACATGAGTGCAAGGTTATTTATAGATGTCATAGAATACTGCTGGCGACTGGCAGCTTCAAAACCCTGACGTGTTTCCATTTCGTCAACAGCTTGTTGCATATTGTAATTTATCTTGTCCATTTCCTGGTTCACTATGCTTTGTAGTTGTGGCGCTTTCTTACTTAATTTATATAGGCTATCTGCAATTGTATTGGCATTATCCTGCAATTCTTTTTGCTTGTGTGCTACTTCAGAATATTGCGTGTTATTATTTGAAGATGTTTGCTTCATCAAGTCTTCTTGCGCAAAGGAAAGTTGAACAAGGTTATTCAATATGTTACGCAAACTTGTTTCATTAGCCTCATCTTGTTGTGATTCTTCTTTTGCTTGCATAGAACTCATCTGATCAGCCATTTTCTGCATACCCTCTGCAGCGCTTTTCTGTGATTGAGATGCCTTGCTGTTCTTGTTTTGTGATAGCTGCTGGCTGCTACTCTCCATTTGCTTTTTTACTTCCTGAGATTGTTCCTTAGGGCTCTTAAATTCCGAAGGTTCCTGCAACTGTTCATTCTTCTTCTGCAATTCGTCGAGGTTTTTATTCACATTCTCGAATTCTTTATTCAATGCATCCTGCTTCTTTTGCAGTTCCGCATTCGACATGTTTTTCGACTTGGTATCTTGGGCAAGTTGGTCCTGCTTCTTAGCTAAAGAATCGAGATGTTGTATATTGTCACCCAGTTGTTGCTGGAATTCCATCTGCTTAAATAGCTCAAGTGTACGTTCCAGTTCTTTCTTCATATCCTTATTGTCCATCGACATCTTCTCCATCTCTTGCTGAACCTGGTTCTTATTCAAATTGTCGAGCATTTTCTGCAGGTCTTCAATTTTCTTTTTCAGGCTATCATTTGCCAGTTGGTCAAATAGCTTTTGTACTTCCGCCTGTTTCTGCATCAGGTCAGAATCTTTTTTCTGGAATTCCTGCTGTTGTTCGTTATTCTGTTTATTCTGATGACTCAACTGTTCAGCTTTTTTCTGCAATTCCAATTGCTGATTCATCAGGTCTTTTATCTTCTTTTTGTCAGCCCAGTTTAACTCTTGCTTGTTGAACATATCTGCTCTCATTTGCTCCATTTGGCTCTGCAAAATATTGGCTTGTTGTATAGTCTTGCTTATATCGTCCTTTATTTGGGTGTTATTGTCATCCGTCTTTTTTTCAATCTCTTCCAAAGTAGGTGCCTTATAGAACATAGTATTGCTCCGTGATGACTTATTACCATTCACCTCATCATTGTCCCATACCTCAAAATAGTATTCAATTTGTTCGCCTGGTGTAAGGTTAAGCGAATCTAGGTCCCAGTAGTAGTAAAATGGCTGGCGTGTAACATTCCGAGAGATATTTACTTCTGCCATATTCATTTTTCCACCTTTTGCTGAATCTTCAGAATGATAAACCCTGTAGAAGAATGCCATGCGGGAGAAGCCATAATCATCTTTTACCTGTCCATTGAAATACAAATGTTTGGATGAGACTGAATCTTGTTTTTGCTCCACATCAATACTTGGGAAAAGGTCAGGAATAACTTGTATGGCGTATTTCACAGAATCCTGATTGGTAATATATTTATTAGACGTGGAAATAGAGTAATTCTTGCTCTGCATAAACCTGCGTGTGAAACTATACATATCAGTTCCTGTAGGTGAAAGCTTATTAGCCGTATCGTTAAAACTTATGCGGATGTTATCGGTATTATGTGTGTCGAATTCCCAGTTTACTATGGTACCCTGTGGTATAGCCATATCGCCTGTATTATGAAGCGTTTCATCTTTTTTTCCAAGGTATGCAGGGTAGTGGAGTTTTATATTAAAGTTCATCAGTACCGGATTAGGCATAATGCTCAGCTTATACTGGTCCGATTCAAATTCCGCTGCTGAAAAATCAAATCCTATATCGTGTTGAACATTCCGGAAGGTATATTGGAAATTGACTGTACCCTGCTTTTCCATTTTGAACTTAGTTCCTTCGTATTCTATATAAACATCTTCAGGCACTTCGCTTCCGGTAAGCTTAAGGTTTAGGGTAAAATCTTTTTGTTCAACGGCATTAAGGTTTTTGTTTTCAATGGTAAATTGAAAAGGAGCCAGTTTAGCATAATGAGTGTTGTAATGAAGTATCTCTTGTGTGCCTTTGCCAATAATTCCGGGCCTTATCCACCAGATAAGTAGCATTATAAGCAAAGGAATTAAAAAATAGCGGGCATTTTTCCGATTCTTTGAAAGATCAATTGCAATGGTAAAAGGAACGGGCCTTATGTCTTTAATCTTTTGTTCTATACCCGCTTCTAACAACGAAACAGATACAACTTCAGTACTTTGCCTTTTTAATTGAAGTATGTTCAAAAGTTTATCTTCAACTTCCCTGAAGTGCCTGCCGATAATAGAAGCCGCCTCTTCATAGCTGAGTATTTCACCAATTTTATAAAGCTTTAAAAGAGGTATAGCTATATAGCGGATGAGAATAAATAAGTTGCCACCTATAAAAACGTAAAATAGTGTTGTTCGTAATGGAATACTAAAATTGCCGTAATAGGCTGCCACCACTACTGTTATATAAAACGAAAGCCCTAACGTAAGTGTATAAACCAAACCCCTTATAAGCAGGTTTTTGTAATACTTGCGTATAAACTCATCCAGTTTGGATAGTAATATTTGATAAGAGGAGCCCATTATTCTACTTCAAATATAGTCAGCATTAGGCAAAACTTGAAATAACAATGGTTAAATAATTGTAAAAGGCTAGCCTACTGTCAAAACCAACCCTATATATTTAACGTAAATAGTATAAGTTTTATTACTATGAGGGGCAGACAGAGTGTTTAATTTTTAAATTTGCTAAAATCAGTATATATATAGTGAAAAAGAGAGTTGCAGTAGTTTTTGGAGCGGTTGGTTACGTAGCGGTTGTATTGGCGGGGTTATACCTTTCAAAAGACAGGCTTTTCGGTACCTATGCCTTTTCATCTATTGCAGTATTGTGTATGTATGTATACTTAATTTACACACAGTCTAAAGTAGCTGTACTTGGGGCTGTAGCCACACATATTCTGGCAATAGTCGCACTCTATTATTCTGGGAGTATACTATACCTGTCTATCCCTTATATGGCATTACCATTTTTAGCACTGATGCTCAGGGGCATATGGCTTGAGCAATTAGCACATACGTTGAAACCATGGCTTGAACCTATTTTGTTCTTTATCGCTATTGGGATTTACATTACCGAGTTTGTTATAAATCATCAGATGGGGGTTGATAGTAAGCTTTATCCTCTTGCCTATTTTGTAGCCAATGGCTTTATGATAGGTGATGTCTTTCTTGATGCCATTAAAATCAAAAAACGGGTTAAACAGGGCTATGGTATGGCAGCAGGAGAAATAGCTCCAACTTTTACATTGCTCGATGAAAAAAATGAAAATGTATCCTTAACTGATTTTAAAGGGAAACATAATGTATTGCTTATATTCGTACGTGGTGAATGGTGCCCAATGTGTCACATAATGTTACGGACTTACATGAAAGAGAGTGCTCAATTTCAGGAAAAAAATGTGCATTTACTTGTAATAGGCCCTGATCCTACGGGCGTTAATAAGAAAATGGCGGAAGAATTGAAACTTGATTTCCATATTTTATCCGATCCTGACCTTTCAGTTACCCACTCTTATAGGTTGAAGATAAAGGCAGAGCATTTATTGCATGCAACTAATTATAACGACGAGAAGGAAATACCATTACCTGCATCTTTCCTTATTGATAAGAACGGCGTTATAAGGTATTGTTCTAACCCTGATAAGATTGGCGAGGTAGTGAAACTTACTGATATATTCCCGGTGCTTCAAACCATTGACAAGGCTAAAGTGTAATGAGCATAATTACTTACATAGTTATTGCTCTTTTTATAGGTGCTGCAACAGTTGCGGTAATGCAGATTTTGCAAAGTGGTAAGCTAAAGCAAGAGAATAAGAGCTTTCAGAATATTTTTCAGCATACCAACGACGCATTAATGTTGATTGATATTGTTGACGGAAAGATAAAATATGCAAATATTGGTGCCCAGGAATTGCTCGGGTATCCGCTGGAAGTGTTAGTTACTAAAACTATTTTCGATATTCACGAACGCTCGCAATTGGCGCGTAGCTCTGAGGTTATAGCTACAGTGTACGAGAAAAAGGGATTGATATATAGCGACCTGCCGTTTGTGAATTCATCGGGTGAAAAAATTGATGTTGAATGCAGTGCCAAGGTAGAAGACTTCAGAGGGCAGGTAGTGATATTTATATCGGCACGTGACATTCGCGAACGTCTACGTTTGCAAGAACAGATTCGTAAGCAGAATGCAATAATAGAGCAGAAGAATAAGGATCTTATAGATAGCATTACATATGCTAAAAATATACAGCAAGCTATATTACCTTCTATGACCTCGATGCAAAAGGCATTTCCTGAAATGTTTGTTGTGTTTATCCCTAAGGATATTGTAAGTGGTGATTTTTATTGGCATACCCAGGTTAAAGTAACTCATGATACAGAGTTCTCTAAAGCTAATACACCTATAGATGTGGTTGCCGTAGTAGATTGTACAGGCCATGGCGTACCCGGTGCATTTATGAGTTTAGTAGGTTATACTTTGCTTAATCAGACTATCAACATGCCTGATGTAAATACACCTGCGCATGTCCTCGATTTTATGCATAAAGAGCTTCTCAATACTCTTAATAAAAAGCGAGATGAGATAGTTATAAATGATGGTATGGATATGTCAGTATGCGTATTTGATAAACAATCTATGAAGTTATATTATGCTGCTGCCAATCATGTATTGTATCTTATTCGTAATGGAGAATTGACGCAGGTTAAGGGAGATAAGCAGGCAATAGGTTTGCAAAGTCTTGATACGTTCAAGCCTTATAATAATTACTCCCACGACTTACAAAAGGGCGATACCATCTATATGTTCTCTGATGGTTTTGAAGATCAGTTTGGTGGTGAGAAAGGCAAAAAATACCGCAGTTCTCATTTCAGAGAATACTTGCTTAGCATACAAAACCATACCATGTCTAACCAAAAGTCATTATTGGAAAAGGAATTCGCTTCATGGAAAGGTAATCATGAACAAGTGGATGATGTACTTGTTATAGGAATTAAAGTTTAGTACTTAATTATTTTCTAAATTCTTTAGCAGAATATTTCTTACCTTTTCCTTTAAGGCAGGTAAATCAGAAGGTGTCATTCCTACAGTTGGAATAGGTTCACTCCATATTGCCCTTACCGTACCCGGTTTAAGTTCAAACTTATTAGCAGGAATAAAATCTTTGGTGTTTAAAATAGTGAGCACAGCCATCGGCAATTGGGAATCAATAGCCAGACGGAAAGCCCCATCTTTAAAATCTATTAAAGGGTGATTAGTGCGGTTGCGCGTGCCTTCGGGAAAAAGAACTACAGAAATTTTCTCTCTTAATAAGGAATCTTTCATTCTTTCTATGCTTTTTACTCTATCATCTTTATCGCTCCTGTCAACAGTTATATATAGTTTTTTAACTACATATCCCATCACAGGTATTTTAGTTACCTCAATCTTTGAAAGAAAGCGGAAGGCGTTTACACAAGCCATGGCAAATAATGGAATATCGAGCTGTGAACTGTGGTTGCATACAAAAACGTAGGCCTGTTCAGGCTTAATAAGTTCTTTTCCTTTAATAATGACACGAATAAAGAAAAGAGTAAATAAAAATTTGGCCCAAAACCTTGAGACTTTATGTGCTACAAATGGAGCTTTGTCTTTGGGGTAAAAATTGAAAATAATGAGATAAATGGGAAGTACAATTAAGCACGACAGTATAACTATAATTATAGCATAGACTGCGAAAATACTTTTCCCTATTTTAGATATTGTCTTCACTCCACAAAGGTATTTCTATTCGAATACGGTAACAAGAGTGAGCTTAAATGCGAAGTTATCTGAAGTATTGCTAAACGCGTATGGTCCATAACGGTAATAGGTACCGAAGCCTAGCCTGAAGAAACTCGACCTGATTAAGTTATTTAACTCAATACCCGATTCATAATATCCTTTATCCATAGTTTTGAAAGTATAGAAATAGTGGGTGGAAGGGTAATCCAAACTGCCCCATCCGGCATGAGATACAATTTTAACATGTGGCCTGAAATGCTTTAAATGGAACAGGTAAGACATAAAATCGTGAGAGTAGAAGATATCCACATAACGGCTCGACATGAATTCATTTAGCCTCATAGTCTCGAATGAATTATCTACCGCTAGTGTAAATTGTTCAAAGGAAGCCCTTCCGTTATAGAGTAGGGTAGATGGCACATTTCCATTTACACAGCCACCCAGTACCTCTATAGCGGAGTACCCAACCTGATGAATTTGGAAGCCTTTACTTATTTTGAGATCATATTTTGTATAATCATATTGCCCATCAAGTGGTCCATTTAATCCTTTGGTGATATTTGCCCAAACAATAGGATACTTTGTACCCAATGATATCATACCAAGCGGGCTTTTCAGAAATTTTTCTTTATAAGCAAAGCGTATACCCAGTCCAACTTCAGTAAACTGATATTGGTTCGATAAGAAGCTTACGTTATTATTATTTACACCAAATTCATACCCATTGGTTACTGTGCGTGTCTGTTGGTCACCAAATAAATTGAATTGAAAATATTGCAGTGCATCAAACGATAAGGAAGCCTGCTTCTCTTCAATTTTATCCATGTTATTTACAAAATAATCATGGTAAGCTTCTGTTGATAGGAAATGGTCATCGTTATAAAAATTTATTCCACCCGATTCTATTACATCGTTCTTATAGGCAAAATCTAATTTTAAATGTGAATAGGGGTTGAAAAGGAATCCAATATCTCCACCATATTTAAATGCTTGGTCATTGGTACCGTAGGCACCATAACCGCCAACTGAAACAAATTTCGATATCTCATCATTGGTATGTAATCCAAACCCCAGGCGGAACTTCTCATATCCATTATAATTTAGAATTTTATTAAGGTCAATATCTGTTACGCCCCATTTTAATTTTCCTGACGACAAAGTTTCAAACCATTTCAGTTTTTGGTCAAAATGTTCAGCGTGCCCGAGGCTATCGATAACATGGTATGTGTTCTTTTCCTTTCGTGATAGGGTATCTATGCGGTATTTGTTCCATAATGTGTCAGACTGTGAAGAGGCATTTTTTGCAAATTCTACTTCAACTCTTCCAAAATCTCTTTTTCTTAATGTAGTGTCTAGTACTATATCTCTAATATAACTACGTGTAACTATTTTTAATTTATTGTAATCATCATCAGGGTTTCTCCTATGGCTCGTATCGCCTCCGCCAGGACCAATTACTGCTACAGAATCATTAACGACTGTATTATTATAAACCCAGTCAGTATTTAACTGAATAGGGAACCATTGTGTGTTCTTTATAAACTCATATTTCTGTTGAATATGTATGGTTACAGTTCCATGTTCGTTTAATGGTTGAGCAAGTACGTTCTGAATGGCATAACCATTATTATTAATGTATAACACTCCCTTCATTCCGCTAAAGTTTTTATCCTTCCTTGGGTGAAATGAAATCACAAAAACGGTGTCCTTCCCATTATATAGAGTATCCTGAATGATATAATTATATCGCTTTAGTCCCCCTGGTGATATGGGGTTCATATAATCATGGCCCAAAATACTTATATGGTCTGTATAGAATGAGAATGACTGCATTTGAGTGGCCAAAAGTGCAAATGGAGAATCTTTCAGTCCGGAGGTTCTCGAAGCTATTATTTGTTCGTGATTATGGTCGGGGTACAGATATCGCCTTTCACTTACTGATTCTAAAAGAAACAAATATTGATTCTTAAGAATCTCAGAAATTGGTCGTTTATCAAGGGTTTTTTGCTTTGCCGTATCAGCTTTGGGCTTCTTTAATATTGTTGAGTCTAATGAGTTTATACTGTCGCTATGTGCTTTTAAATCTGATGTGCAGTACATCTTGTTATACGAAACATAAGTAAATGAACGCACCTTTTCCGGGTTGTTCCTATCGCGATTATCAATGGCCTGTCTTATTATTCTAAGTGCAGGATTAACACCTGGTAAAACAAGTACTTCATTAAGATGATATGCTTCTTCTTCCAGTCTTATGGTCAGATTCTTTATAACTCGAGCAGTATCTTTTAAAGTTATGATCGCATCATGATATCCAACATAGGAAAAGGTAAGAGAGTGAATAGGAGAAAGAGAGATTATTTTAAAATTGCCATCAATATCGGCTGTAGCACCATTTTGCGGGCTGCCTGTTACTATCATATTTACAAAGGGCAGAACGGCATGGGTATTTTTGTCTACTACCTTTCCCTCAACTTCATATTGCTGTGCATGTAAGTTTAGCGATAGCCCTAAGACAAATAATATGTATATGATTTTTTTCCCCATTAATAGGAATGTGCTTTGCAGGCAAAAATACCATAATAAACAATGGTTATAGCCAATAAAAAAGCCCTCACGTATATCGCAAGGGCTTCTTTAATTAATCAAAGTCTTTTATTCTTTATTTGCTGCCTTTTTCTCCTTTTGTTCTTGTAAGTATTCTTTAAACTTTTCTTTTTGATCTGCACTTAGAACGGCAGAAATCTGAGTTTTAAAATTTTCCTTGTTTGCCTTATCTGCAGCTTTAAGCCCATCTTCATCATTAGCATATTTTTGTTTGTTCTCTGCTTTTGTTTTCAAGAAACTATCAACAATAGGTTTTACTTTGTTTACCTGGTCCGGTGTAAGCTGGCAAGCAGTCGTAAGATTACTTACTACTTTGTCCGATTTGGGTGCTGAGTCAGCATTCTGTGCGTTAATGGAAAACACACTTGCCAGAATGATTCCAAATACTAATGCGAGTT
>DATHOD010000035.1:0-5367 GCA_035485295.1 Bacteroidia bacterium | reverse complement strand
CAGATCAGAGCGTGTTTTAACGCCCCTGTGTTGTAAGCTTTTTATATGCTGGCCAGCAATACCTACGTTTACGTATTTTATCTCCACGCCCGATTTTTCCGAAGCTTCTTTTACCGCCTTCATAATTGAGGCAACGGTTTGGTCTATGTTAAGGACCACACCACGAGCGATACCTACAGAGTCGGCTTTACCGACACCCATAATATCTATTTTGTTGTGTTCGTTCTTACGGCCGACAATGCATACAATTTTGGTTGTACCAATGTCTAAGCCTACAATGATGTCTGATTTGTTTTCCATAGGATTTATTTTTTAGTGCACACGATTTGATGTTTGAATTTTAAGTTGATTATTGTATAGTCATTCCACCTGCCGGTCGCATTCAACCCGTCATGATAGAGTACCCAAAGCCTTTTAAATTTTTGTTCCATATCTGTTATATCTCCAAAAATTATTTTCTGGTTGCCTACTCTTGGAACGAGGCAAAAATCTTTTGCTGTATCAACATATACCTGCGTTATTTGCGAACTCCAGAAAGTATTGTGGCTGATGTAAGAAGCCAGTTTGTATATAGCAGGTAACATAGTACGTATGCTTGTGTCATGCTCCATTTGCTTCACTGTCTTACCGGAATACATCGCGTATGGTTCATTGAGCGAACCATTTACTACCAATACCTTAGCTGTATAATCATTTGACAATGGCATAAGCGTCCCGGTAGAATCGAGGTAATAGCTTTCATCGTCGCTGTTAATAATACGCACTATTGGCTTCTTCTGAGTAACTCTTACTTCAAGGTTTCCATCTATAGTTGCATATACCTGTGCAGTAGCTATAAACGGATTGCTGTTCATCATATCCTCCATCTTAGGTACACTAACCTGGTTCATTTCTTTACCTACCACGTCTCCCTGTTGCAGTTGAATGAGTTTGCGTATTTCAGTTGGGGTAATAAAGAAATCACTGTCGTGTTGTGATATGCGTATATCAAGAACCTTTACCGGAGTTGCCTTACGTTTAATTTCGGCAAAACCAACCATAGCGAGCATACCTGCACCTATCACCACCCAACTCATTATGTTTAATATCTTCTTAAACATTTGCTCCTATTTTCTTTAACAATGCATTCTTTAATGGCTCTACTAACCTATCTATATCACCTGCACCCATGGTTAACAATACCTCAGGCATATCGTTTGTAACTGCACTAACTAACTCTTCCTTACTGCAAAGCTTTTTGTGCTCCATCTTGGTCTTTTCTAACAACATTGCAGAATCAATTCCTTTTATCGGTAACTCTCTTGCAGGGTATATATCCAATAAAATCAGCTTATCTAATAACTCCAGGCTTCTTGCAAATCCATCTGCAAAGTCACGCGTCCTGCTATATAAGTGTGGCTGGAATATTCCCGTAATCTTCTTATTCGGGTACATAGCTTTTACTGAACGAATGCAAGCACTAAGCTCCTCCGGGTGATGTGCATAGTCATCTATGTAAATAAGCTTAGGGGAAATTATCTGGTAATCAAAACGACGTTGTACACCTTCGAATGTTCCCAATGCATGGCGTATCTTATCATCACCTACTTTCATCAATTGTGCCACTGCTGTTGCAGCAATTGAATTTTCAATATTATGAAGACCTGGAATACCAAGCTTTACTGACTGTATCTCACCTTGCGGAGTAACCACATCGTAGGTGTATTGTCCTTCCTTAATGCTGATGTTCTTTGCATAGTAATCAGCTTTCTGATCAAGAGAATAGGTAAATGTTTTGCCCCTGTAATGAATAATATCATTCACTTTTTTCTTGGTAACAAGACAACCCTTTGCACTTATGCGATTAGCAAACATAGCATACGATTCCTGCATGTGAGCTTCATTATTATATATATCTAAATGGTCAGGATCAACTGAAGTAATAACTGCAATATCTGGGCTAAGGTGCAGGAATGAACGGTCGTATTCATCCGCTTCTACAACCATCATAGTATCATCTGAAATATTCCTTTCCAGCAATACATTAGTGTTATAATTCTTCGATACACCACCCAGGAAAGCCATACAATCTGCCTCGGATGATTTAAGTATATGGGTTACCAAAGTTGTGGTTGTTGTCTTTCCATGCGTTCCTGCAATAGCAACTGTATAATGTCCTTGAGTTATCCAACCTAACACTTCCGCCCTTTTGTGCAGGCTATAGTTGTGCTTGCGGAAATACGTCAATTCACTATGGTCTTCAGGAATTGCAGGAGTGTAAATAATCAACACATCTTTACTGTTCTTCTTTATATCATCGCTAACCAATGCCATGCTATCATCAAAATGTATCTTAATTCCTTCCGCTTCCATCTCTTCCGTTAATGAAGAAGGTGTCTTATCATATCCGCTCACTGCCTTACCTGCCGATTTAAAATAACGTGCAAGGCCGCTCATACCGATACCTCCGATACCTATCAAATAGACATATTTCAAATCCTTTACGTTCATTACTTTCCAGTTAGTGCAATTACTTCATGTGCTATCTTCGCCGCTGAATCTTTTACAGCCAGTGCTGAAATATTCTTACTCAAACTCTGTCTCATCGCGTTATCCGCTGCAAGCTTTACAACGGCATCTCCCAATTGATTGATTGCTTCGGTATCTTTTATAACTATTGCCGCATTATTATTAGCAAGGCTCATTGCATTCTTTGTCTGATGATCTTCTGATACGTTTGGCGATGGAACCAATATGCAAGGCATACCTGCTATACATAACTCTGATAGCGATATTGCCCCTGCACGAGATACAACTGCATCAGCAGCAGCGTATGCATAATCCATTTTAGAAATGAAATCAAATACCCTTATGTTGGAATATTTCTTCTGAATTTCTTGAGCCTGTACATAATACTGCTTGCCAGTTTGCCATACCAGCTGTATATTATTCTTAGCAAATAAATCGAGAGATTTTGCAATGCTCTCATTAATGGTTCTAGCCCCAAGGCTGCCACCTATTACCAATAAGGTGAAGCCATTATTATTCAACTTGAAGAACTCTAATGCTGCTGTGCGCTTGCTTTGTAGGTCTGCTATATCTTGTCTTACAGGGTTGCCTGTAATAATCATTTTCTCTTTAGGGAAATACTTATCCATTCCCGGATACGCCACACAAATCTTCTTGGCATACTTTGCCAGAATTTTATTGGTCACTCCCGGATAAGAATTTTGCTCTTGTATCAATGTTGGAATTTGCTTGCGAATACCTGCCCATAGTGTTGGCCCGCTGGCATAACCGCCCACACCTACAATTGCATCAGGTTTAAACTCAGTGACTATTTGCTTAGCCCTATTCACACTCTTCCATACTTTAGCAGGCAATGAAATATTCTTGAGCATATTGCTGCGCGATATGCCTGCAATGTCAAGCCCTTCAATCTTGTATCCGGCAGCAGGCACCTTTTCCATCTCCATCCTGCCGTTGGCTCCCACAAATAATATTTCAGTTCCCAGTCTCATTTGTTCCAAAGCGCGGGCTATGGCTATAGCTGGAAATATATGTCCGCCTGTGCCTCCTCCGCTTATCATTATTTTAAGTTGTTGCGACAATATCTTCTGTTTGTTTTTCTGTTTCCCTGCTTACGCTTAATATTATTCCTACAGCAATACTTGTGAACCATATAGATGTTCCACCCATACTAACCAACGGTAATGGCTGCCCTGTTACCGGCATTAAATGAACGGCTACGCACATATTCACAAGCGCCTGCATTACTAAATTCAATGTGAGTCCTATGGCCATAAGGCTGCCAAATGTTTTCGGATTTCGTGTTGCAATACGTACCCCGCGGTATAGCAATGTCAGGTAAAGGAAAATTATTCCTATCCCCATTATAGTTCCATATTCTTCCACAAGTATTGAATAGATAAAATCGGAAGATGCCTGTGGTAAGAAATTCTTTTGTGTACTGTTACCAGGACCTTTACCCATAATACCGCCGGTAGAGATGGCTATCATGGCCTGGTCAGCCTGGTAGTTATCGGCCTTATCACCTTTTGTAAAGCTTTCAATACGAGACTTCCAAGTGGAAACACGGTTATTAATATGAGGAAATGCAAATACAATAAGTATAAATAATCCTGCTCCTGCTATAGCAACACCAATAGTTAAAAGAAGGTGCCTCATTTTAGCCTGCCCTATGAACATAAGGAATAGGCAATTGAGGAATAACAGGAATGCAGTAGAGAAGTTAGATGGGAATATAAGTCCGCAGATTCCAATTACAGGAACAATGATTGGCAGGAACCCATTCCTGAAATCGTGTAATTCGTTTTGTTTGATAGCCATCATGCGCGCTACATAAATGAGTAGTGCCAGCTTCGCAAAATCAGATGTTTGGAAAGTAAGGCCGGTGCCCGGTATTTGCAACCAGCGTGTAGCATTACCTTCATTCACCCCTTTCAATAATGTGAACAATAAAAGAGGCACAGATACATACAATGCTATTTGCGAAATACGCGAATAGATAGTGTATTTGACATTATGAGTGATATAAATAAGCAAGAAACCGAACAGAATAATAATCAAGTGCTTTATAAGGAAGTATGAAGCATTACCCGAATGGCTGCGGTATGCAAGGGTTTCCACCGAGCTGTAAACTACAAGCACAGAAATGATGGATAATAGGAGTACTATTATCCAAATCACCTTGTCGCCCTTTATGTATTCAAATACCGCTTTCATTTGTTCTTACAATGTCCTTACTGCATTTTTAAATTGATTGCCCCTGTCTTCGTAGTTCTGGAAAAGATCGAAACTTGCACATGCCGGAGAGAGCAATACGGTATCGCCAGGTGCGCTTAGTTTATATGCTTTCGTAACTGCTTCCGATGCTGAAGAAGTTTCTGTAATGCTCGTTACCAGGCCTGAAAATGAGCTAATGATCTTCCTGTTGTCTTTACCCATGCAAACAATAGCACGCACTTTTTGTTTAACCATGTCTTTCAAGGCAGCATAATCATTACCCTTATCAATACCACCAACTATCCAAATAATTGGAGTATTTACACTTTCCAATGCAAACCAAGTAGAGTTAACATTGGTTGCTTTCGAATCATTGATAAACTCCACCCCATGTATAGTAGCCACATGCTCAAGGCGGTGTTCAATGTTTTGGAAATCGGCCAGGCTGTCCCTGATACTCTCCTTGCGAATATCTACCACCCTGCCAGCTATTCCTGCTGCCATTGAGTTGTAGACGTTGTGCGTGCCGAAGAGTGAAAGTCTTTGAATTGCCATAGATAAAGGGTTTTTGTTGATGTTTATTATTATATCGTCTCCGTTCTTGTAAGCTCCTTCTTCCACCTTTTCCTTAACTGAAAAGGG
>DATHOD010000034.1:0-5621 GCA_035485295.1 Bacteroidia bacterium | reverse complement strand
AACAATTGCATCTCGCTTCACGGTGGTATCGCCAAGTGCAATGGTATATATGTTGCATTTTAAAGACCGTGCTGCATATAGAGGGTCAACTCCTTTGTTGTAAATCCCATCGGTCGCAAGAAATACTGCGCCTAGATTTTTACCATAGTAGCGGTGATTGATAGCATCGAAGACTGAAGATATATCTGTCTCTTTTTCACTAAAGCTATAGTTCATGCTATCCTTTACCTCATTGCCGAATGACATTACACGGATATCGTAGTGAGCGGAAAGTTCTGAAATAACTTTATCCCAGCTTGCAGGGTAATCATGTTTATAGAACCCTGAATCTTTACCTGTTGTTATGGAGGCAGAGTTATCCTGTGCAATAATTATAATGGGTTTTTCTACAGTATTCTTCGTGCTTTTAATTAGTGGAGATAGAACTAAGAATACAAGAAATGCTACTACTGCAAAGCGCAGAAAGGCCATCGTCCATTTCAGGAAATTTGGAAAATCTTCGGTACGCTTATCTCTATAATAAAATGCAAGGGCGTATATTGCTCCTGCCAAAGGGCAGAGGAGCAGGAACCATGATGGATATGCGATGCTAAATGACAACGCTCTCAGATTTCAACTTAGGTGAGCATTCCGCCGCACACCTGTATCACTTGTCCGGTGATATAAGATGACCAGTCGGATGCAAGGAAGGCCACAGTATTAGCCACATCTTCGGCAGTACCACCCCTTTTTAGTGGTATAGCTTCCCTCCATTGTGCCACTACTTTTTCATCGAGCGCAGCAGTCATTTCTGTTTCTATAAAACCGGGCGCTACTGCATTGCAGCGAATATTACGCGAGCCTAGTTCAAGTGCAATAGACTTTGTGAATCCTATAATCCCTGCTTTAGATGCTGCGTAGTTTGATTGTCCGGCATTACCACGTATACCAACAACCGAAGTGATATTGATAATAGAACCTTTCCTTTCTTTCAGCATTGGGCGTTGAATGGCTTTCGTAAGATTAAATACAGATTTAAGGTTTGCTTTTATAACAGCATCAAATTGCTCTTCACTCATGCGCATTAGCAGGCCATCTTTTGTAATCCCGGCATTATTAACTAATGTATCTACTTTGCCAAATTCAGCCAATACATCAGTTACTAATTGTTCAGCGGCTTTATAGTCAGCTGCGTCAGAATGATATGCCTTTGCTTTTACACCCTTGGCCTGTATTTCGGCTTCCAATTCCTTGGCTTTAGCTTCAGAGGAAAGATAAGTGAATGCAATATTGGCTCCAAGTTCCGCTAGTTTTAACACAATACCCCTGCCAATGCCACGCGATGCACCTGTTACGATTACTGTTTGGTTTTCAAGAATTTTCATGCTCATAAAATGCTTCTGTTAAAGGTAAATATCTGGTTTGCTGCCCTATTCTGGCACATTGAATAAATTTGCCGTATATTTGATTATCAAAAGTAACATAAAAAGTTTCCAGTTGTGAAAAAAACATTAGCCTTAGTTTCCGGATTATTTCTTTTCTTTTCTGTGCAAGCGCAAAGCTTTGATATCGGAGCACGTTACTCAGGTATGAGTAATTGGTTGTTTAACAATAATGTATCAAATGAGGGTGCGGCAGAAGATTATTCCGCATCATATTCATATTGTTATGGCATAACCGCTGCTTATAAT
This sequence comes from Bacteroidia bacterium, assembly GCA_035485295.1. Taxonomy (GTDB): domain Bacteria; phylum Bacteroidota; class Bacteroidia; order JABEUT01; family JABEUT01; genus JABEUT01. The sequence continues at coordinate 3,951 of DATHOD010000034.1, read as the reverse complement.
TTTAACGAGCATATTAGTATCGAGACTAATTTCCTTATGGGAGTGCTTACCGAAGGATATAACGGTTCATTTGGTTCAAATGGATACCAGACTACCATGTCTCCTCCTTATTATTTTGATAATGAAACCTATCATGCAACTACAACTTTGAATACAATCCAGATCCCAATATTTTTCCGTTTCCTTTCGGGTAATGGCGCTTATGCTGAGATTGGCCCTGAAATAGGTATTATTACTGACGCTACTTACACTGCAACATATGCAGGTGGCCCGGCTAGTTCAAGCACGTATGATGTGGGCTCTTATTTCCCGAATACATATATAGGAGGAGTCTTAGCTTTTGGTAATAATATACGGCTGCATAATGCATTATTCTTGAATATTAACTTACGCTTTTCGTATGATTTTACCGATATAAAAGGTGTTGATGGCCTTGGTCAGAACCTAAATAACAGCGATTTGTATTCGGGCAGCAAGCCTTATTATAGCAGCCCAAAAGCAACCCATGCTGCGTCAGCTGCTTTCGGTGTTGGAATTATGTATCGATTGGGCCACGACTTTTAATACCACTTTATGAAATTTACACAGATACCTTACCAAAGGCCTGATATCGGGTCTTTAGCATCCCATTTTGTTTCATTAATAAAGGATTTTGATGCTGCAAATGAAGATAAGCAAGTAATTATTATTAGCGAAATAAATGAATTAAGGAATCATTTTGAAACCATGTATGCTTTTGCCAGTATACGCTACACGCAAGATACTGCTAATAAGCAATACCAGGATGAGCAGGACTTTTTTGATTCCAATGAACCGACCTATACCGGTATGGTTACAGAATTTTACAAAGCGCTCGTCAGGTCGAAATATAAAACTGGATTAGAAAAAAAATTTGGGAAGCAGCTTTTCAGAATTGCTGAAATGAAGCTCAGGACTTTTTCACCAGAAGTAGAAGAAGACCTTAAGAATGAAAACCGCCTGACCAGTGAATACACTAAACTTATAGCATCAGCACATATTCATTTTGATGGAAAGGAGTTGAGCCTTTCTGAACTGTCACCATACCTTACTTCACACGAAAGGGATACACGTAAGAACGCGAATCTTGCCAAGTACAAATTCTTTACCGAAAAATCTTCAGAACTGGATAGAATATATAATGAGTTAGTAAAGTTACGTACCACAATTGCTCGTAAATTAGGATTCAATACTTTTACTGAGCTAGCCTATTTACGTATGATGCGTGGTGATTACAACGCGCAAATGGTTAAGTATTATCGCGACCAGATACATAAATACATTGTGCCGCTTGTTACTCAATTGAAACAAAGACAGGCGAAACGCCTTGGCCTTGATGCGCTTAAATATTACGATGAAGCTCTTCTGTTTAAAGGTGGAAATGCAAAACCAAAAGGCGATGAGAAGTGGATATTAGGTAAAGCAAAGCAAATGTATAACGAACTCTCACCTAAGACTTCAGAGTTCTTTGGCTATATGCTCGATAATGAATTAATGGATCTTGTATCGCGCAAGAATAAGGCAGCAGGAGGATATTGTAGTTTCCTTAATGAGTATAAGAGCCCATTTATTTTTGCCAATTTTAATGGTACTATGCACGATGTTACTGTGCTTACACATGAAGTTGGGCATGCATTTCAGGGGTATTGCAGCCGTGAATATTCTGTCCCTGAATATTTCTTTCCTACCTACGAGGCCTGCGAGATACATTCCATGAGCATGGAGTTTCTAACCTGGCCATGGATGAAACTTTTCTTTGAAGATTCTACCGACAAATTCCTGTTTGAGCATTTATGCGGAGCATTGCAATTCCTGCCTTATGGTGTTTCGGTAGATGAATTCCAGCATTGGGTATACGATAATCCGGATGCAACACCTATAGAAAGAAAAACACAGTGGAGGAATATTGAGAAAAAATATATGCCATTGCGGAATTACGATGGTAATACATATCTGGAAGAAGGTGGTTTTTGGCAACAGCAGGGCCACATTTACCAAAGCCCTTTTTATTATATAGACTACACACTTGCACAAGTTTGCGCACTGCAATTCTGGAAACGTTCGAACGATGACAGGAAATCAGCTTTGGAAGATTACCAGGTATTATGTAATGCAGGAGGTAGCCAGTCTTTCCTTGAATTGGTTAAGCTAGCCAAGCTAACTTCACCATTTGAAGAGGGTTGTTTGGAAAAGGTTACTCAGGAGGCAAGCAAATGGATTGCCTCAATTGATGAGAGCAGGTTGAATTAAACTACTTCGGCTACTACAAAGGTACTTCCTCCTACGAAGACCAAGTCATTCTTGCCTGCCTTTTGCTGAGCTGCATGTAAGGCATCCTTAACAGTAGGGAAGGTATCTCCTTTTAATCCTAAAGGCTTTGCAGCATGAGCAAGTTCTGTTTCATTTAAGGCCCTTGGTATGTTTGCTTTACAGAAGTAATATGTTGCTGTAGTAGGCATTAATTTCAATACCTGGCTAATGTCCTTATCATTTACCATTCCAAATACCACATGCAGTTTATCGTATTTGTAAGTTCTCAGTTGGGCTAATATTTCTTTTATACCGGCTTCATTATGCCCAGTGTCAACAATTGTTAGTGGGTTGGTAGATAGAGTTTGCCACCTGCCGAGTAAACCCGTTTTTGTTACTACTGTTTCAATACCTTCTATAACCTGATCCTTCAAAACCTTGTAATGAGCTTCACGCAACATATCGATTGCCGCTAGCACTGTACATATGTTTTTCTGCTGATATAATCCGCTGAGTTCGGAGTGCAGTCCTTTAATGTAGAGTTTGTCATTTTTCAATACATCCAGTACAAGATATAAATGCCCATTTTTATTTACATGATGCGCATTAATAGTTTTATATACCGTATCTGCAAATAATATTTCTGAAATTGATTGACCCGCCATTTCCATAAATACCTCTTTAGTCTCTTCCTGTGTTTCTCCTATTACAACAGGCTTGGCTGGTTTTATAATACCGGCCTTTTCGTATGCTATTTTCTGCAAGGTATCACCCAAAAAGAACATATGGTCGAAACTGATATTCGTAATAACAGATATAACTGGGTCGACAATATTGGTGGAATCAAGTCTGCCTCCCAAGCCTGTTTCAATAACTGCAATTTCACATTTCTTTTTTTCGAAATAATAGAAAGTCATGGCTACGCCAAGTTCAAAAAAGGAACAATCTATTTTCTCAATAACATCTCTGTGCTTGTTTACGAAATCAATTACTTCTTTTTCAGAAATAGGTTCACCGTTTATCTTTATCCGCTCTCGGAAATCTTTAAGGTGAGGTGAGGTGTGCAGTCCTACATTTTTATACCCGGCGCTTTGCAATATAGAAGCAATGTAATGGGAAGTTGAGCCCTTGCCATTGGTACCTGCAATATGTATTACAGGTATCTTATCTTGCGGATTTCCAATTGCCTCACAAAGTGCAATAATATTATCTAAGCCGGCTTTATAGGCGGGGGCACCCACACGTTGAAAAATGGGTAACCTTTTATACAGGTAGTCTATTACTTCGCTGTATGTTTTCATTGATTTAAAGAAAACTTAAATATTAGCGGAATACTGCTGTAAACTTTTCCCCTGCAGTATTTATCCATCCTCTGAACATAGAAGAGGTATTGAAAGGAGCGCAGATAGTTCCCTGGTTATCTATTGAAATAAGGCCGCCTTCGCCGCCTAGCAAAGCAACTTTTTTCATTACTTCGGCAGTAGCTTGTGCAAGAGTAAAGCCCTTGTATTCCATTAAGGCAGAGATATCGTATGCTACAACATTGCGTATGAAATATTCTCCTTCACCAGTACATGATACAGCACATGTTTTATTATTGGCATAGGTGCCCGAACCTATAAGTGGGGAATCGCCAATGCGTCCGAATTTTTTATTGTTTACTCCGCCGGTAGAAGTGGCAGC
>DATHOD010000033.1:0-13714 GCA_035485295.1 Bacteroidia bacterium | reverse complement strand
TGATGGAATGGGATGAATCACAAAAATTTCCTGTAGAGGTATTTAAAAAACTGGGCGAGCTTGGTTTTATGGGTGTGCTTGTTCCAACAGAGTATGGTGGGGCTGGATTAGGCTATTTTGAATATGTAACAACAATAGTAGAGGTTTCTAAGATCTGTGGCTCTATTGGGCTTTCATTGGCTGCACATAATTCACTGTGTACCGGACATATATTGCAATTTGGTAACGATGAACAAAAGAAAAAATATTTGCCAAAACTTGCTACAGCAGAATGGATTGGAGCATGGGGACTTACTGAAGTAGGTACAGGTTCCGATGCGGGGAATATGTCTACCGTAGCAAAAAAAGATGGCGACTATTATGTACTTAATGGTGCAAAAAATTTCATTACACATGCTATTTCAGGTGATGTGGCTGTTGTAATTGCACGTACTGGAGAAAAGGGCGATTCACATGGAATGACTGCTTTTATTATTGAAAAAGGCACGCCTGGTATGAAAGGTGGCAAAAAAGAAAACAAGCTTGGCATGCGTGCTTCTGAAACAGCTGAACTTATTTTTACTGATTGCCGTGTGCATAAGAGCCAGATTATGGGTAAGGAAGGTGATGGCTTTGTACAAGCGTTAAAAGTGCTTGACGGTGGTCGTATTTCAATTGCATCGCTAGGATTAGGCATTGCAAAAGGTGCACTTGAAGCAAGTATTAAATATTCAAAAGAAAGAAAACAATTCGATAAGCCTATTTCAGAGTTTCAGGCTATAGCATTTAAAATAGCTGATATGGCAACCAAGATTGAAGCTGCTGAACTTCTTATTCTGCAAGCAGCTGATCTGAAGAATCGCCATATGAAAGTGACTAAAGAAAGCGCATTTGCCAAGTACTATGCATCTGAAGTTGCTGTGGAAGTTTCTACTGATGCAGTACAGATTTTTGGCGGTTACGGTTATACAAAAGATTTCCCTGTAGAAAAATACTACCGCGATTCCAAGCTTTGTACAATTGGCGAAGGAACTTCTGAAATACAGAAATTAGTTATTGCGCGGGAGATACTGAAGTAAATGAAAGGTAGTTTCTCTATTTTTTTTGCTGTTCTATCACCCAAATTGCATCGAGCGTTAACATAGAATCGACAGGAACTCCTTTTTTCTGAGCTTTCTCGGTAACTTGCTTAAACCAATCAGCATCATCCTTTATTCTATTTCGCATATCGGTAAGTTTTCGTTTATAGGTAGTGTCAAGTTGAGTGCTTGCAGCACCTTTAAACATGTTATAGGTATTATTAATAAACCCCCATCCAAGAGTGCCATAATTATGAGCTGTGGCCAGTATAATAATAACATCATGTTTGGCTATTTGTTCTTTAAGATTCAGATCTCCCACAACTGTCTTTTTTGCAGAACTTTCAGGATACACACTATTGTTATAATACCAGAAATTACTTGTTGGAGAGAATGCATTGTAAATATCGTAACCTGATACAAGGCCCCAATAATAACTATCGCCCACTACCAGAACATTTGGTTTTGTTAGTGGTGTATTCTTTGGGAACTCAATTTTCGGGTAAGCCATTTTCCAGCTTTTCAAGTCAAATACCAGGTTCAGAAACTCCTCAATGTCTATATCAAAATCCTTAGGATCAGCAATCTCTATATCCTTCCATATGGCATGTGGCATCTGTATGTTTCTTACTTTTTCAATATATTTTATAAGACTATCTCCTGCTAGTGCTGCCCCATACATGCTCCAGTGGGTACCATGCTGGGAGTACAACGGATATTTAGCTCGGTTTTTATTGTCAAGGAAAAATTGGTTAAAATCAATACAATTCAGCCTCTTCTTTTTGACAAATTCCATATAAGTTCCATAATTTGTCGGTCCTTGCTTAGCTACATTCTCATCGGGTATAAATTGGGAATAAAAATCAGCTTTGTTAGGTGTAACTACTAATATCAATGTTTTACCAAGTTTAGCCAGAGTGTCCCTTATAAATGCTAGTTTGTCTGTAATCTGGTCAATCTCAGTTCTGCCAATAAAATCGGTTCCGTAATGCCCGTATATATAAACGTTTGCAAAAAAATAGCCATCCTTACCCAATATCACATTTTGTGCATGTGTCTGGTTAAAAAGCGAATAGTCAATTTGGTTATTTATGCGAATGAAGATGCTCCTGAATCCACATGAATCGCTCAATACTTCTTCTTTATAATTCTGGTAGTCTGCTGAGAACCATGAACTAAATGAAAGGCCCGGATCATTTTTAGTAGTGGGAAGAGTGACTCCTTTTAAAGGGTGCAGATGAATAATATTAGTGTACTGTTCCAGCAATGGCGTGAAAAGTAAGGCAATAATAAACACTAATAAACACTTGCGAAACATATTTAAAAACGGAAATAAATAAATGGATTAAAACCTGAACTTAAGATAGTTCCAATTGAAATAACAAAAAGAGTTATTGATACTAATGCTAGCAGGGCATGCTTATTATTTGAATATGGGTTGAAATAAACAGCGTTTTGTATTTTCTGCCCTTTCTTAGAGAAAACGAAGAATGAAAAGAATGCGGCCAATAAAAAATAGGTATAGAATTCGGGCCCAAATGAAGCGACGTCTTTATACTTAAAGATGAACATATGCTTAATGTATACAAAGGCATCTGATATCTTTTCTACCCTAAAAAACACCCAGCCAATAACCACAATAAGGAAAGTTAGTAGGGTGCGAATAAACTTACCCAGTTTCTCATAAACTTTAAGAAGGAACATCCTTTCTAGTACAAGGAAAAAGCCATGGTATGCACCCCAGAATACAAAGCTCCATGAAGCGCCGTGCCATAAACCGGAAGCAAGAAATACGAGCCATAAATTGAAATACAAACGGCCTTTTGTTTTCACCCTATTACCGCCAAGGGGTATATACAGGTAATTGCGCATCCAGTTACCAAGGGTAATGTGCCATCGTCGCCAGAACTCAGTTATACTTTGAGCAGTATAAGGGTTATTAAAATTTTCTGGGAAGCGGAATCCGATCATTTTACCTAGACCAATTGCCATATCTGAATATCCTGAAAAATCGAAATATATCTGGAAAGTATACGCCAGAATACCTATCCATGCTGTAAGAGAATCCATCTCGTTGTAATGAAGAGGGAAGATTGAATCTGCAATTATTCCCATATGATTTGCAATTATCACCTTCTTGGCAAGCCCAATAATGAATCTATAGAACCCAATAAGTCTGTTATCAACCGTATCATTTTGCGAACGATTGGTAATCTGGTCGGCCAGTTCATGGTAGCGAATAATAGGGCCTGCAATTAGCTTAGGGAAAAGAATAATGTATAGTTGGTAATCCCAGAATTTATCAAGTGGCTTATGTACTTTTTTGTACACATCTACCACATAAGTAATAGTTTCAAAAGTATAGAATGATATGCCCAGAGGAAGAACAAGTTTGGTCCAGCTAATACCTTTGGAATGAAATAAATGAAACAAAACAGAATCGATATTTTCAATAAAAAAATTGAAGTATTTAAAATAAATAAGCAAGCCAAGATTAATAAAAACGGAAAGAGTAAGTAGTAGTCTTCTGGTACTTCTCTGCTCTATTCTTGACATCCACCTGACCAGGTAGAAATCGATAAATGTAGTAGCCAGTATCACGAAAATAAACTTTGGTGCACCCCAGCTATAGAAGTAAATACTGAATATAAGAATGATAATATTCTTATACTTTTTTGGAACTAAATAATAGACAGCAAGAAAAATAGGAAGAAAATAAAGAAGAAAAACTATGCTGCTAAATACCAATGTAAGGCGGGTTTATAGTACAACAAATATATTTATTAAAGCTAATGCAGCTTATAGCTTCTCCAATAGCTTTTCCATAGCCATGCCACGTGAACCCTTAAGCAAAATGGTTCTCTCTTTTAGTGCATGTGTTTTGAGCCATTCTGCAAAAGCTTCGGTTGTTTCAAACAAAGTAGCAGATGATTTGGTTTTTCCAAACTCTTTACCTACAAGATAAACAGCATTCCAGCATTTTTTATTTTCAATCAGGTCTGCTAATGACTGATGTTCTTTCGGGCTTTCATCACCCAGTTCAAACATATCGCCAAGTATAAGCACCTTGTTATTTTCAGGTAATTCAGCGAAGGTTTCAATAGCGCTTTTCATACTGCTGGGGTTAGCATTATATGCATCAACCCATATGATATTGCTCTCTTTTTTTACCACCTGCGAGCGGTTGTTTGAAGGCACATAGCCTTCAATAGCTTCTTTTATTTGTGAAAGAGTGAGCCCGAAAGTAAAGCCTACACAAGCCGCTGCCAGCATATTATAAAAATTATACCTTCCTGCCAGTTTGCTTTGTACTTCAACTTCTATACCATCATCAATAAAAATTGCTTTGGCTAAAAAACTTTCTTTTTCAGTTATGCCCTCACAATCTGAATCAGGTGAAGTACCATAAGTTACCCTATCAATGCCATTAGATAAACGCATTAACAATTCATCATCTGCATTGACAAATAGTTTCCCTTTTTTGGCTTTTATAAAATGATAGAGCTCACTCTTTGCTTTTATTACTCCTTCCGGTCCGCCAAATCCTTCTAAATGGGCTTTGCCAATATTGGTAATAATGCCAAAATCTGGCTCAGCTATATTACTTAATGCAGCAATCTCCCCCTGGTGGTTGGCGCCCATTTCTATAATGGCAATTTCATGTTCCTTCTTGAGCGCCAATAAAGTGAGTGGTACACCTATATGGTTATTTAAATTGCCTTGAGTAAAATGCGTTTTGTACTTTTTACTAAGCACAGTCGCCATTAATTCCTTAGTAGTTGTTTTACCGTTTGAACCGGTAATTCCAATAACAGGAATTTTAAATTGTTTACGATGGTGGTTCGCTAATTGCTGCAATGTTGCAAGCACATCTTTAACCAAAATGCATCCTTCGCTATAATGCGCTTCCTCATCTATGACTGCATATTTAGCTCCTTTACTTATTGCTTCTTTTGCAAATTCATTCGCATTGAAGTTGGCACCTTTTAATGAAAAGAATATGCTATCTTTTTTTATGTTGCGGGTATCGGTTCCCACAACAGGATATTTAAGATAAAGCGCGTAAAGGTCTTCTATGCCTGGGTATTTCATATCAGTTCTTCTTCTTCCGTTTCTTTAAAATATTCTATAACAGCTTGCTTAACAAGCATTAATTGCTCACCCGATTTTAAGGGAGGTAAGGTAGTAACTGCGTCCCAATGGGGCCAGCCCTGTACATCTTTACCTTTGTAGGTATAATATCCCAAAGGTTCAAGCAGAGTGCAGATGGCGATATGCAGCACATCTAACTTTTCATCCTTGGTAAACTTGCGGTAACCTTGTCCTAGTTCCTGTATTCCTATAAGTAACAAAATTCCTTCCATACCTATACCTTCGCCAAACTGTACCTCCAGTTTTTTCAACAAGGTATTCCATTCTTGTTTTTCCGCTTCATCCATCTTTATACAAGTTAATGCCGTAAAAATACCATATAATGTTAAAACTCAGGTATTGGGAAGTTAGTATTGAGTATTGTGATGTTAAGTACTATGCAAACAATACTAAATACTGAGTACTTTATCATTATTTTTGCAGCGTATGGTTACCAACATTATTTTAACAATACCAATTATCTGGGGCTTTTACAAAGGCTTCAAAAAAGGGCTTATAGTAGAACTGGCTTCAATACTTGCCATAATACTGGGGGTTTATGCATGTTCCAAATTCTCCGATACGGTTGCTGATTTCCTTGGGTCTAACCTACATACACACATATCCTCCCTCTATTTAACTGTTATATCTGTTGTCATAGTCTTTATAGGGATACTTATACTCGTTTCTTTTCTTGCCAAACGAATCCAGAAGTTGGCAGAAGCATTATTCCTTGGAATAGCAAATAGAATACTTGGTGGGATATTCGGTGCGTTTAAATGGGCCCTTTTAATAAGTATGCTCCTATACCTTTTCGATATACTTAACGCCAAGGCAAGTTTTGTAAGCGGAGAAGTATTACAGCAGTCCTGGGTATACACTCACCTTGTGCTATTGGCACCATGGGTTATGCCTACTCTACTTAAGAGCAAGGCAAAACTGATGATATAGTTTCCTAATTCAAAGTCTCTCCCTTGGGGGAGATTTAGAGGGGTAACTTACGCCGGATTACCTACAGGTGAATACTTAGCAAGCAGGTCTTCTATCTTCTCAACCATATCTTTCGAACCGATGAAAAGCGGAGTACGCTGGTGCAATGTAGTTGGGTGAACTTCCATAATACGTTTGCTACCATTGCTTGCCTTTCCACCTGCCTGTTCTATGATGTAAGCAAGAGGATTACATTCATAAATAAGGCGCAGCTTACCCTTTGGTGAAGATGATGTAGTTGGGTAGAGGAACACTCCTCCCTTGATTAAGTTTCGGTGAAAGTCAGCTACTGCAGAACCAATATAACGAGAAGAATATGGGCGTCCGTCAACGTCATTTTCTTCCTGGCAATACTTTATAAATTTCTTTACTCCATCAGGGAAGTGTACATAATTCCCTTCGTTGATAGAATATATTTTACCTTTTTTAGGTATTTGCATATTTGGGTGCGATAAGCAGAATTCACCAATTGAGGGGTCCAATGTAAACCCATTAACACCTTTACCGGTGGTATATACCATCATGGTAGATGAACCATATATTACATAACCTGCAGCAACCTGTTCGGTGCCTGGTTGTAAAAAATCTTCCAATGTGCCTGGGCCACTTAGTGATACCCTGCGATAGATAGAAAAAATTGTACCTATAGAGACATTTACGTCTATGTTCGAAGAACCATCAAGCGGATCGAGGGCAACCACATACTTAGCACTTTTCGATACGTTGTTATCAACTACAATTATCTCCTCATTTTCTTCCGATGCAATGGCGCAACATTCACCACCTACACTAAGTGCAGCAATAAATTGTGAGTTGGCATATACATCCAGCTTTTTTACATTTTCGCCTTGTACATTCACATCTCCGGTTTCACCCAGAATATCAGCGAGTCCTGCTTTGTTTACCTCACGGTGAACAATTTTAGCGGCAATGCCAATGTCACTTAACAGGCGAGAAAGCTCACCTTTAGAATATTGAAAATCGGCTTGTTTCTCAACTATGAACTCTCCTAATGTCTTTACTTTTCCCATAATGCTCTATCAAATAAGATTTAGAATAACAAATATAGGTATTTTTGAAACTTTCCAAAATACGTTTGCCTTATGCAATGCACTGTTCGAAAAGCCGAAAAAAAAGATGTTGCTGATATACTTCGTCTGATTAAAGAATTGGCTGAATATGAAAAGGCGCCAGATGAGGTAAAAATAACTGTTGAAGAACTGGAACATGATGGCTTTGGTCCACAAGCAGTTTATAAAGCTTTTGTTGCAGAAGCAGAAGGTAAGATTGTGGGTATGGCATTGTATTACGTTAAGTATTCAACCTGGAAGGGCAAGGCAATTTACCTCGATGATATAGTAGTAAATGAGGCATACAGGCGCTATGGTGTTGGTACACTTTTATTTAATGCGGTAATAAAAGTTTGCAAGGAAATGGGCGTGCGTAAAATGGATTGGCAGGTGCTGGACTGGAATGAACCGGCTATTAACTTTTACAAGAAGTACAACACGGTCTTTTCAGATGAATGGTTGAATGGAACATTGCACGAAAAGCAACTAAAAGATATCAAAATATAGTATATGAAGGTCTTTAAGTTTGGTGGTGCATCGGTAAAAGATGCTGCAGAAATAAAAAATGTGGCGGGCATATTGGCTCGTTTCCCAAACGACGAATTGATTGTTGTAATTTCGGCAATGGGCAAAACTACCAATGCCCTCGAGAAGCTTGTAAAGCCAGAAAATAAGAGTGAAGAGACAAAGATCATAGAAGAAATAAAGCAGTATCATTATAAAGCGGCTGAAGAACTTTTTGCAGATAAAAAGGCAGCTATTTTTAGTTTGCTAAAGAGTGATTTCGACCATTTAGAGCAAATAGTATCAGGCTATAAAGGCAATCATGATGAGCGTTACGATCAGATTGTATCGATGGGTGAGATACTTTCTTCTCGTATTATTAGTGAATATCTCAAGACTCAGAAAATAGAAAATGCATGGCTCAATGCTTGTGAAGTAATTAGCACCGATGATAATTATCGAGAAGGGAAAGTGGATTTTGAAAAATCAGAACAAAATGCAAAAGAGAGATTACTTCCACTCATAAAACAAAAGAGAATAATAATTACCCAGGGATTTATTGGCCATACAGATACCGGAAAAGCTTGTACACTCGGTCGTGAAGGTTCGGACTATACAGCAGCTATACTTGCGTATTGTACTAATGCTGAATCGGTTACCATTTGGAAGGATGTACCCGGTGTATTGAATGCTGATCCTAAATGGTTTGACAGTACCATTAAAATTGACCACCTGAGCTACCAGGATGCAATTGAGTTGTCATATTACGGTGCAACCGTTATTCACCCTAAGACTATAAAGCCATTACAAAACAGGAGCATACCTCTGTATGTTCGTTCGTTCATACAGCCTGATAATGAAGGCACACGGATAGATAATAGCAAATCGCATTTACCCGTTCCTTGCTTTATTTTTAAAGTGAACCAGGTACTTATTTCCATATCACCAAAAGATTTTTCTTTTATTGTAGAGCAAAACCTGAGTCGAATATTCCAAGACCTTGCTAAGCAAAAAGTGAAGGTGAATGTAATGCAACACTCTGCACTTAATTTTTCCATTTGTATGGACGATGACCCAGAAAAAGTGCCCGCACTTATTGCATTATTAAAAGAAGATTTCAGGGTACTGTACAATAAAAATCTTGAACTAGTTACTATTCGTTATTACGATCAGGCTACCATTGATAGGGTTTGTGTTGGTAAGAAAATACTACTTGAACATAAGAGCCGTTATACTGTACAGATAGTAATGCAAGATGCAAGCCCCTTATAATATTTGACTAATTTAGTGATACTATGAAAAAATGTTTGTTACCTATTTTGATGTTGTTGGCAGCTTTGCCTACGCTGCAAGCAAATAATAACAGCCTAATGCCCGGCAAAGCAGGAGATGATTTTCAAACCCTGAAGAACAGCACACTGGTTGTGGTGCTTTTGGAAGAAAATAAGAAGTATGAGGATAAGCTTACTAAACAGCATAAACCAGCCCTTGTCACTGCCTATCAGAATGCAATAAAGACCGTGAATGATAATATGCAGGCTACTGCTGATAAGTATCTGAAACTATCCAAAGGCGTGGAATACAAAACTATGAGCGAGATAATATCCTTGCCTTCTTCTACACGTGATGGATATTCTTTCCTGATGTATGATCGTTCTACGCAGTTTGCAGCTGGCGCTTCTGACTTTAAGCTCGATTTATACTCAGATAAGGAAGATGAACTTAAAGCAATGCTCGATGGGTATTCGGATTACATTCAATTTGACTGTGCTGACCCCAAATACCACGGTGAGGAGGATTACAGAAGGATAATTATCTTAATAAAAGGAAAGAAGAAATCAGCTGACGTAGAATATATGCAGAGCCTGGATATGATAATACCAACGAAGGGTTCGTTTGCATTATGTTTTATGTGCATACAGAATCAGTTTAACAGTGATGTGGCTGGAGATAAGAAACTCTCAAAGCAACAAGAGAAAGAAGAAATTAGGCAGCAGGTTGCTAAGGCAAGAACCAAAACCCTGATAGTTTGTAAGGATAATCTTGAAAAGAATATTACTCAAGCCAAGATAGCAGCCATTTACAAATACAAATTTAAGCTTGTTTCACGCGAAGATTTCGACAATATTATATTGAATAATGATACTAATTATTGTGTGCTAGAAGTATATCCGGCAGACAAAGTGCAGAGCGGTTATAAGCCAACAGTAAGTTATCAGCATCTTATTATTGATGCTCAGTCTGATGACTTGCTTTTAACCGTAGTTCCTGAACCAACAGGTGCAGGCGCACCACCCAGTTATCAGAAAATAACGGACAAGCACTTTAAAGATATTGCAAAGACGGAAGACGATGTAACTAAATAAGGGAGCCGAAAAAATTCTCAGCCCCTTTATGTAAGCTTATTTATTTTTCAAATACAATAACTGTCCAAAGTGTGAAGATAAATGCACTGTGCGCCCCATTACAACATTCAATTTATTCCTGTGAGGTTCTTTCGCAAAATCTTCTGCAGAAACTGTAGTATGTTTCTGGAACCATTCTTCTGGTTGTAGTTTGTTAAAGTGCGCTGCAAGTTTCTCATTAGAACTTTTCCAATATGCTCTCAATTCCTTTACAGATGGTATTTCAGCTACAGCCTTGTCCGGCTTGGCAAGAAAAGGCTCATCTAATTGTGGATATTGTGCTTTTTCGAAACCAAGTAGAGGCAACATGTGGTCATTTACTGCGGTTAGATGGCCCAATAAATAAATACCTCTGTTACGGCCGGGAGCAATTTCATTCATCAATTGCTCATCGGTAACGCTATCAAATAATTCATCCGTTGCCTTTATTCTTGAATTCCATAGGTCAAGAGCCATTTTTACCATTACTTGTTTTTCGTTTGACATGTTTTTAAGTTTAATTATTAATTTTTCTGTGCATTTATTTCTTTAGCTTCCCTATACGCATCACTCGCCAGGCTGAACATTACAACTACTAGTCCAACGAACAAAACTATCCACTTATCAAATACAAGCTTAGTCAGGAAGATGGTTATTTCGCCATAGCGGATCAATACCCACGCCAAAATTAATCCAATACCCAAACCTTTGCGCTTACCATTATACAAGTAACCTCCGCCAAAAAGGAATAAGTTTAAGAGAGCTGCAACCCAGGGATTTTTCATGATACATGTGTTGTTATGGTTAGCTAAATGAAATTTAAAATGTAAATGTAATAAAATAAACTTGCAAAATGCAAGTTTAGTAAATTATCTTTATGTAACTTTGTATACGAATGAAAAAGAGCAGGGTTAAGAAATTTAAAGGTAGGTCTAAGTGCCCAATTTCCTGTAGCCTGGAAATAATAGGTGATAAATGGTCATTGCTTATTATTAGAGATATGTTCTTTATGGGAAAATGTACCTACAACGAATTCTTACAGTCGCCTGAAGGTATTGCAACTAATATTCTTACCGATAGGCTGGTTAAACTTACCGATATGGGTATAATAAAGTATACCGGCACGGCTAAACGAAAAGAATATTCACTCACAAAAATGGGCCTTGACCTGAAGCCCGTAATAGACGCAATAGGTACATTTGGTATGAAGCATTTTGAAGGAAGTAAGGAATATGTTAAAGAACAGATGAAAGAGGCAAATAAGTAAGAGGAGATATTCAGATAACGGAAATTAAGTCATAAATTCACATTTTATTAGCACTTATGCTAGGTTACAGATTCTCAAATTACAATAAGCCTGATCAAACTCCTTTTGATAAGCTATTCAATATCTTAAAGCAGCTTTTAACTTATACCAGTGGTGACTTTGATGAGGCAATAAGTTGGTTGACTGAACTTGACAAGGAATACCAATTAACGGAACCCGATTATGGAATTGGCGATTTTATTCAAGATTTAAAAGACAAGGGATATATACGCGATAAGGAACCGGGTAGTGGAAAAGTTGTGATTACTGCTAAAACAGAACAAGCTATACGCCAACAGGCTTTAGAGAAGATCTTCGGTAAACTGAAGAAAGGTAAATCGGGTAACCATGCAACTAAATATACCGGCCTTGGAGATGAGATTACAAGTGATTCAAGGCCATTTCAGTTTGGTGATACACTCGACCAGATTGCTATGCTTGAGTCAATGAAAAATGCGCAGATAAATAACGGCATAGGTGAATTCTCTATTACTGAAAATGATTTAGTAGTTGGGGAAAAGGAGCATAAGACACAGACATCTACTGTGTTGATGATCGATATTTCCCATTCTATGATTCTTTACGGAGAGGATCGTATCACTCCTGCTAAGAATGTAGCCATGGCATTAGCAGAGCTTATTAAGCGCAAATACCCTAAGGACACTCTAGATATAATTGTATTTGGTGATGATGCCTGGGAAATAAAAGTGAAAGATCTACCGTACTTACAAGTTGGTCCATATCATACAAATACTGTAGCTGGTATAGAACTGGCTATGGATTTACTGCACCGCAGGAAGAATGCCAACAAGCAGATATTCATGATAACTGATGGCAAGCCAACATGTTTGATAGAGAACGGACATTACTACAAAAACAGTTTTGGTCTGGACAGAAAAATAATTAATAAATGCCTTACACTTGCTCAAAGTTGCCGCAGGTTAAAAATACCTATCACTACATTTATGGTAGCTAAGGACCCTTATCTGCAAGAATTTGTCCATGACTTTACAGAGGCGAATAACGGGAAGGCTTTTTATACATCATTGCAAGGATTGGGTGAATTTATTTTTGAGGATTTTGAACGAAATAAAAAACGAAGTTTTAAATAAAATAAGAATATGAAAATGCACAAAAAATTAGGAGAGCTTAAGAAAAGCGGATATGTATCGAAGTCAATAAAGGACGAATTGAGGGAGAACCTGATTGGAAAAATAAAGAAGAGGGAAGATATTTTCAAAGGCATTATTGGTTTTGAAGATACTGTGATTCCTGAACTGGAACGGGCGATATTGTCAAGGCACAACATTAATTTATTGGGCTTACGCGGACAGGCTAAAACAAGAATAGCACGCCAATTGGTCGACTTGCTGGATGAATATATTCCGGTGATAGAAGGAAGTGAATTGAATGATGATCCGCTGAATCCTATTTCAAGTTTTGCTAGAAATTTGATTGCAGAGAAACAGGACAAAACGCCTATTGCATGGCTTCATCGCTCCGAAAGATATGTTGAGAAATTAGCTACACCAGATGTATCAATGGCTGATTTAATTGGTGACGTTGACCCTATTAAAGCAGCTAATTTACGCTTAAGTTATGCTGATGAAAGAGTGTTGCATTACGGTATAATACCACGCAGTAACCGATGCATATTTGTAATTAACGAATTACCCGATCTGCAGGCTAGGATACAAGTTGCATTATTTAATATTCTGCAGGAAGGTGATATTCAGATACGTGGATTTAAGTTGCGCATTCCATTGGATATACAATTTATTTTCACTGCTAACCCTGAAGACTATACCAATCGTGGAAGTATTGTTACTCCATTGAAAGATCGCATTGGAAGCCAGATATTAACTCACTACCCTAAAAGCATTTTATTGTCAAAGCAGATAACTGCACAGGAAGCAAAACTTAGTCCACATCAAAAAGAGAAAATTAAAGTTGGCGATTTGGTTGCAACATTAATTGAGCAGATTGCATTTGAGGCAAGGCAAAGTGAGTTTGTCGATAGCAAGAGTGGTGTTTCAGCGCGTCTTACTATATCGGCTTATGAAAATTTGGTAAGTACTGCCGAGCGCAGGATGCTACTTAATAACGAAATAAAAACCTTTGCCCGAATAGTTGATTTGTACGGAGTTATTCCTGCAGTAAATGGTAAAATAGAATTGGTGTATGAAGGCGAACAGGAAGGCGCTGCTATTGTTGCCCAAAATTTATTGGGTAAAGCCATACGCATTGAGTTTTTAACCTCGTTCCCTGACC
>DATHOD010000032.1:0-6706 GCA_035485295.1 Bacteroidia bacterium | reverse complement strand
TCACATAATCCCCCAATTTTATGGCACGTTCAAACGATACGTGGTTAACTGATGCAGTAACTACCACACGCTGGCTATGACGGTGTGCTGCAATAGCTGCACAAATGTCCATCCAATGCAATAAACGGCCACCCATTAAATTACCAAGTAAATTGGTTTCGTGTGGTAGCACAAGGTGAGTTGAAATAGCGTAGCTTTCTTTGGGAGTCTTGGTTTTCATAGAAGTATTTTTACAAATGTAAAAGGAATGGGGACGAAAGACAATACAAAGATACTAACCCTTACTTAACAGGCTTAAGTATGTATATTTGGCTTGAACAGGTTGAGCCGTTCTTGCGCGCCAGGCGGTTTGATGCCCAGCCATGTATGGCTGCCCTGCCATAGCTAATATTACCACCTTTATACTTCTCACTAAGCATACATATATAATAAGCATCTAGCGGCATGGGTAATATTTCCTTCAATGTAAATCCTTGTTTTTCGAAAAGGGCCTTTACGTCTTTAGGTGTAAAATGCCATATATGACGGGGAACATCGTATGCTGCCCAATTTTGCTTGTAAAACTCTGCATCGGCTGAATTACAATTAGGTAAAGCAACTATAAAAGTGCCCGATTGAGATAACATACGTCTTACCTGTTTTACAGTTTCTTCCAATTTATATACATGTTCAAGTACATGCCATGCCGAAATTACATCAAAAGTATTATCTGCAAAATCCCACTTATCTGTTTCATGAACCTCAAGTCCATATTGTAAAGCTGCACTGGCACGTGCATCAGGCGATGGTTCTATACCCTTTACATTCCATCCGCTTTGCTTGCAGGTATTCAAAAACTCTCCGGTACCGCAACCCAAATCGAGCAAATGACCTTGTTGTTTACCGCTTACCGATATAACCAGTTTTAACTTGCGTTTCAATGTTAGCCTACGTGCACGCTGGTATAGCCTGTTTATAAGTCCTTTACTACTATTGGAGTGCGATATATAATCATCGGACTGATAATACTTCCCCGCCTCAGATTCTTCAGGCCTTGGGCTCGTAAGCTTAAACCCACATGAACCGCATTGCACAATAGCAAACCTGTTTTTACTTACCGTATAATCTATACACTCCATAAAAGGAGCAAAAGAGGCAGAATTACATATGGGGCAATTGGTAACTGATTCCATTAAGCAAGCTTTTCGGCAAGCAGGCGAACTTCAACTGCAGGCGACATTTTTTCATACAATATGCGGTACACTGCCTCACTTATAGGCATCTCTACCTTATACTGCTGGTTAATGGTATATATGGTTTTTACTGCATAAAAACCTTCAGCAACCATATTCATTTCAAGCTGCGCATATTTCACAGAGTATCCTTTTCCAATCATACTTCCTAAGGTACGGTTACGGCTAAATTGGGAATAGGCTGTTACTAACAAATCTCCTAAGTATGCTGATGCATTTGTATCTCTTTGAGTAGGAACTACATTATCTATAAAGCGCTTTATCTCTTGTATTGCATTTGCTACTAATACTGCCTGGAAATTATCACCATACCCAAGTCCATGACAGATTCCGCTGGCAACTGCAAAAATATTTTTTAGTGCAGCAGCATATTCTATACCTTGAACATCTGCGGATATACTCGTCTTTAAATAACGGCATGTAAGCAAGTTGGCAAGATTGCGCGCTTCTTTTGAATCGGGACAGCCAACTGTTAAGTATGAAAGTTTTTCCATGGCTACTTCCTCTGCATGGCAAGGACCGGCAATTATACCTATTGATTCCATAGACACCCCAAATTGTTCATGAAAGAACTGGCTTACCATCATCTTTTTATCGGGTAATGTACCCTTCACTGCTGAAAATAAAATTTTACCCTTGAAGTCTTCTTTCTTAACAGATACAAAAGCTTCCGTCATAAATGCGGATGGTACAGCTATGATCAATATATCTGCACTGGCAATAGTTTCTTTCAGACTTGAATATATAGTAACCTTACTCAGGTCAATCTCAATATCACTTAAGTAATTAGGATTGTGCTTATACTTTTTAATGTACTCTATGTTCTCCTTCTTACGAATCCACCAGTTTAGCTGAGGTACGTTGTTAGAAAGTATCTTAACCAAAGCAGTAGCCCAGCTACCTGCCCCAAGTATGGCTATCTTTTTGTCAGCCATTTATGCGCTAGCCTTTAGTTTTTTCTCGGGCTTTTTCCTAAGCATACGATGGTAAATAGAAACATTCCTGTCGAAAAGGAATTTCAACCAGAGCTTTGTCCATGAAGTATGGTATGGTATTCCGTTATACCATTTTGCACCTGCTGCACGAACCTTAGGAAGGTTATTCCAAGGAACGGAAGGGAAATCATGATGCTCATTATGATGACCCACATTAAATGCAATCGTATTAAGTGGACCATAATAACTATGTGTTTCCTGTATATCATCACTGGTCATATAATGCTCTTGTACCCACCGTGCACCTAACGGGTGTAAGCCTACCGAGAAAAACATGGAAGTGAACAAGTAAAGAAATGCCATTGGGCCAAGGAACACCCATGCTGCCACATCTACACCTATTACAGCTATTATATTAAGAGCAACCCATTCATCAAATGGTTTTATCTCCTTCAAACGTGGTATACGAAGTGTTTGAATAATTGGGTAGAATAATAACCACAATGCTTTTCCGATAGTGCTGCTGTTAATCAATCTCGCTTCCCAAACCGATGGAAGATCACCATCATATTCATGAACACCCTGGTGGGCATGATGTTTTAAATGGTAACGTTGAAATGAGACAGAACTAGGAAAGAACATAGCTGTATTAGCAAAAATACCAAGCAGGGTATTGTTAGTCTTTTTCTGGAAAATAAGATTGTGTGAGCATTCATGCACCATTACAAAAAGAGCATGAACAAGAAAGGCACCAGCAAAATAAGCAGCCAATAATACTACCCACCATGCCTGATTATGAACTAGGAACATAATACCTAACTGCAAGGTAACCAGCATAAATGTTACCCAAAAAGTGTTACGGTTCCTGCCCATATAGCTCCTTATTTCAGGATGCTCACGTATAATCTCAAGAGGCCGTACAAAATGTATGTCCTTTTCTTCGGTATAAAAGAAATCAGTCTTTTTAGCCATCTTTTTTATAAATGAGTTGCAAAGATACTCTTTATATAAAAACGGCAGTAGTGACCTCAATTACACAGCTTCAATCAAATTTTCTAAACCAGCACTTCTTCCCTTTCTTCTACCTGCTTTTCAGCACTCTTTAGAGCTTTTAGGGTCTTAAATACAGAATCTGGTGTTACTGAAATGCTATCGATTCCTTCATCCACAAGGAATTTGGCAAAATCAGGAAAATCTGAAGGGCCCTGGCCGCAAATGCCCACTTTCACCCCGGCTTCCTTTGCCGTTTTTATAAGTAAACTGAGCATTTTTTTTACTGCCGGATTTCTTTCATCGTATAAATGTGCTACAAGTGATGAATCCCTATCCAATCCAAGTGTAAGTTGAGTAAGATCATTTGAACCAATTGAGAAACCATCAATGTGTTCGGCAAATTCCTTAGCCATTATAATATTAGAAGGTATTTCTGCCATCAGGTATACCTCCAAGCCATTCTTACCTCTTTTCAATCCGAATTCAGCCATTACTTCCTGAACTTTAATAAGTTCTTCTACTGTTCTGCAGAAAGGAACCATTACAACCACATTTTTCAATCCCATTTTTTCACGTACACGTCGTATAGCCTTACATTCTAGCCCAAAAGCTTCTTTATAGGCATCAGAATAATACCTTGATGCACCTCTCCAACCTATCATCGGGTTTTCTTCATCCGGTTCAAAATATTTTCCACCCAAAAGGTTTTTATATTCATTGCTTTTGAAATCTGAAAAACGCACAATTACTTTATTTGGATAGAATGCACTCGCAATTTTAGCAATTCCATAAGACAACTTCTTTACAAAGAAAGTTTCTTCGTTTTCGTAACCGGCTATAAGCTTTTGTATTTTATCAGAAAGCTCTTTGTCATTCAACTTATGATGTTGCATAAGAGCTAGAGGATGCGCTTGTATATAGTTATTGATAATAAATTCTTCTCGTGCAAGGCCCACACCTGCATTTGGAATGTGCGAAAACTGGAAAGCCATATCAGGAGACGCCACATTAAGCATAATTGGAGTCTTTACCTTAGGGAAATCATCAATATTTACTTCAGACTTTTTGAATTTAATTGCTCCGTTATATATAATTCCTGCATCACCTTCGGCACACGATGCCGTTATAAGTTGGTCGTCAACTACTAATTCAGTTACATTACCACAACCCACAATTGCCGGCACACCCATTTCCCTGGCAACAATAGCAGCATGGCATGTTCTGCCACCTTTATTCGTAATAATTGCTGCTGCCTTTTTCATTATTGGCTCCCAGTCAGGGTCAGTCATGTCAGTTACAAGGACATCTCCTGCTTGAAAATCATTACCATCTAAGTGACCAGTACGACCATCCAATGAATACATGATCTTAACTTTTCCGCTCGCTATTTTATCACCTACAGCAATTCCTTTTAAAATTATCTTCTCAGAACGAGTTTCATCGTCTATCCTGTATTCTGTAATCTTTTTATTGTCTTTTTGAGAATGTATAGTTTCAGGACGAGCTTGTACAATAAATAACTCATCTGACAATCCATCAACTGCCCACTCCACATCCATTGGGCACCATTTGTTTTTTAGCTTGGAATAGTATTCTTCAATCTGTACTACCCATTTTGCTAATTGCAATGCACGCTCATCAGAAATACAAAACTCCTTTTGCGATTGCTTTTCGGTTGGGATTATTCTAACACGTTCATCCGGGTCATCGCCATAGACCATCTTTTTGTCTTTCACGCCCATCTTCTTCTCAATAATAGGAGTGTAGTGATTCTTCAAAGTAGGTTTGAAAATGATGTACTCATCAGGAGAGATTGCTCCCTGAACAACCATTTCACCCAAACCATAAGAACCATTTATAACTACTACGTCCTTAAATCCACTTTCGGTATCTAGCGAGAAAGCAACACCTGAAGCAGCAAGATCAGAACGTACCATTTTTTGCATACACACTGACAAGCCAACCTGAAAATGGTCATATCCAAAGTTTTCACGATAGTTGATTGCCCTGTCAGTAAAGAGCGATGCGAAACAATTTCGAACTGAACTTATTAATTGTTCAGGCCCACGTACATTCAAATATGTTTCTTGCTGCCCTGCAAAAGATGCATCCGGTAGATCCTCTGCTGTGGCTGAAGAACGCACTGCCACATCGGTAATTTCCTGATCGTATGTGCGTGACAAAACTGCGTAAGCTTCTATTATCTGTTTCTCAATTTTTTCAGGAAATTTTCCATTCTTTATCAATTGGCGCACTTGCAATCCACCTCTTCGTAAAGACTCTATATTATCTAGTTCAATACCATTAATAATGTCCTTAATAGTCTTGTCGAGTTTATTGTATTCTATGAACTCTTTATAAGCAGCTACCGTAAGCACAAAGCCTGCAGGAATATTAATCCCCAGCCCGGTTAAATGTTGCAGCATTTCACCAAGCGAAGCATTTTTGCCACCAACAACACTAAGGTCAGTGTGCCCAACCTCGTTCAGGTTGAGAATAAAGTTTTTTGTTTTCATGTTAGATTTTCAGGGTATTTGAATGCGAACAAAATTAGATAAACAGCTTCTAAGACTCATTGAATTATTATGAACAAAGAGCAATAAATATTAACAAAATTCACTCTATTTAACCTCATTCATAACCTTAGCCTGAACCTGAATCGATTCTTCATGAATCAGGTTATACATTTCCTTCACGAACTCAGAATTTAATCCCATTATCTGGCCCAAGTTTATTCTATTCCGTAATACTTCTTCCCACCTGTTAACCTGCAAAATGGTAATGTTGTTTGCCTTTTTGTATTCACCTATTTTTTTTGCCACATCTATTCTTTGCGACATAACCTGCAATAATTGTTCATCGGCATGATTTATCTTTTCACGCAATGCTTCCAGGCTATTCTTTACTTCAACACTCTCACTCCCCAGCTTTCTTAAGATAAGCCCATCAAGTATCCTTTCCAATTGCAAAGGTGTTACCTGTTGCTTGGCATCACTTTGTGCCATACTTGGTTGAATATGAGTTTCAATCATTAAGCCATCCATTGCCATATCCATTGCCTTTTGCGAGATGTATGGTATTAACTCAGTATTTCCACAAATATGGCTGGGGTCGCAAATTATTGGCAATTCCTTGCACATTGTTTTTAGCTCAATAGCCATCTGCCACATGGGTATGTTCCTGAAAGGAGCAGTATCGAATGCATGTACTCCCCTATGAATAGCACCCAGTTTTGTAATGCCTGCATTGTTGATCCTTTCCAACGCACCCATCCATAGCTGTATATCGGCATGTATGGGATTCTTTACAAGAACTACTGTATCCGTTCCATTCAAAGCATTTGCAATTTCCTGCACCTGGAAAGGGTTTACTGTCGTCCTTGCCCCAATCCACAATATATCAATTCCATATTTCAGGCATGCTTCAACATGTTCGGCATTTGCCACTTCGGTAGCTGTGTACATCCCGGTAGTTTTCTTTACAGTTTGCATCCATTCAAGTCCTGGCTTACCCACCCCATCAAAGCAATTTGGCCTTGTACGTGGC
>DATHOD010000031.1:0-16184 GCA_035485295.1 Bacteroidia bacterium | reverse complement strand
AAAGAGAGTTACGCAATATCAACCCATCTTGTATTACCACATGAAACCAATTTATTGGGCAATTTAATGGGTGGCCGTTTACTGCATTGGATGGACATTTGTGCCGCTATCGCAGCGCATCGTCATAGCCAGCGTGTAGTGGTAACAGCATCGGTCAACCACGTATCGTTTGAGCGTGCAATAAAGCTTGGGGATTATGTAACTATTGAAGCGAAGGTTTCAAGGGCATTCAATACTTCTATGGAGGTATTTTTAGATGTAACTGTTGAGACAGGCTTTACTGGTGAAAAAGTAAAGTCGAATGATGCAACTTATGTATTTGTTGCAGTTGACCAAGTAGGTAGGCCGATAGAAGTACCGGTATTAACTCCCGAAACTGATTTGGAAAAGGAACGTTATGAAACTGCATTGAAAAGAAGGCAATTGAGCCTTTTATTATCAGGTAAAATAAAGCCCGATTCTGTTCCTGAGCTCAGAGACTTCTTCTTAGAAAAAACCAAATAACAATGGCTCTTAAAATATATACCAAGACGGGTGATAAAGGGCAAACATCTCTCCTCGGGGGGACGCGCGTACCTAAAAACCATATTCGAATTGAGGCTTATGGTACTGTTGACGAACTAAATTCATGGATCGGGCTTTTGCGTGATTCTGTAATCAATGAGCATGCGAAAGAGATATTAATTAAGGTGCAGGATAGGCTTTTCACTATGGGTTCTTCTCTTGCTTCTGATCCGGTAAAATCTAAAGTGAAAATACCTCACTTGAGCGAAGAGGATATTACTATTTTTGAGAAAGAGATAGATGCTATGGATGCCCAATTACCCCCAATGAAGAACTTTGTTTTACCTGGCGGGCACCAAACAGTATCATATTGTCATGTTACCCGTTGTGTTTGTCGTAGGGCAGAACGCAGGGTAATTCACCTTGCAGAAAATGAACAGGTAGATGAATTTGTTATCAAATATCTTAACCGTCTTTCCGATTACCTCTTTATGCTTGCCCGTAAATTGACACAAGATCTTAAAGTGACTGAAGTGCCATGGAAACCTAAGATGGGGGCCTAGGCCGTTATTCATGTCGCATCGCATTGCTATTCTTGATTTAGGCACTAATACTTTTAACCTGCTTATGGCTGAAAAAGGGGAGGACGGGAACCCTTTTTTTATCTATTCAAAAGAATTGCCGGTTGAAATTGGCAAAGGTGGAATACATAAAAGTATAATAACTGCTGAGGCAACTCAAAGGGCTATAAATGCTTTGCATCAGCATAACAAAACCATCGCAGAATATGGTATAAAAGACCACTATGCATTTGCTACATCTGCGGTACGCGGAGCAGAAAACAAAAAGGAATTTACGGATAGAATAAGAATTGAAACCGGAGTAGATATTAATATACTCTCTGGTGAAGAGGAGGCCAAATGGATTTATGAAGGTGTAAAGCATACATCAACACTTGGTAAGCATGTATCAGTTATTATGGATATTGGTGGAGGTAGCACAGAATTTATAATTGCCAACGCGAATGGAATATTCTGGAAGAAGAGTTATCCTCTCGGTGTAACAAGATTGTACGAAATATTTCATCCTGCTGACCCACTAAGGACTAAAGTAGAAGAGGTACAGAACCATATTACCACTATGCTTGAAGATCTATTCATAGCAGCTACGCAATATAAGCCGTTAGAATTAATAGGCTCTTCAGGTTCATTTGAAAGCTTCGCTCAAATAATTCTCCGTAGAACAGGAGGAAAGCCGAACCCTGCGAATGGATATGATTTCCCATTATTGGAATTTGAGAAATTGTATACTGATCTGATGAGGTCAACATTTGAAGAGCGCCTTGCTTTACCAGGGCTTATTCAAATGCGTGCACCTATGTTTGCTTATTCAGGTATACTTACTAAAATAGTATTAGATAAGCTTTCTATTAAACGCATGAAATTATCCCATTATGCCTTGAAAGAAGGCATTGCAGGATATTTACTTAATAAGCTATAAGGTTTTATTCAACAGCCTGGAGGAACCAAGCAGCTTGTGAAGATACTTTTCTGTAAGGGCCTTTTTTATAAGCTCAATATGTCCAAGGTGGTGGCAATCGGAACCAACAAAACTTATCATGTCTTTATCAATCAGCCACTGCGCAGCTTTCTTTGTTGGTACAGAATAGTGACCGGTAACGGAATTTATATTCATTTGTAAGTATACACCTCTGTTCATCAAGTCCTCATATTTTTCATAATCGGTTTGCCAGAACCCATATCGTTCCACATGCGCCAGTACAGGCTTATACCCTCTGGTGCTCATTTCAAAAATAACCTCGTTTATATTATCATACGGGTTTATAAATGGTAGTTCCCATAACAAATAGTTATCACCGAATGTTAGCATTTTACTTGTTTTAAGTTTGGTCTCAAACTCAAAATCAAGATAATATTCTGCAGCAGCTTCAATCTCAATATTAAGGTCAGCTTCTTTCATCGCTAACTTCAATCTCTCCAAACCTTTATTGATTATTTCGGGAGTATTACGATAGGAATCGGTCATAATATGTGGAGTGGTTATAACCTTTTTATAACCAAGTTCCATCATCCCTTTAATAAGCGCTAAGGACTCTTCTGTATTCTTTGCCCCGTCATCGATTCCGGGAATAAAGTGAGAATGCACATCAGTATATAATACTGATAGATCTGCGGGTGGAAGGGTTTTGGAAAAGAGTCCCATTATGCTGATAATATATGTGCAATCCTTAAAAGTCCTTCGTTTATATCTACGTTATGCTTACGTGTTTCTGTAAATGGGGTAAACACGACATGATTATTTACAAGTCCTGCCATTTCATTCTTTCTTCCATTCAGAAGACCTTCCATTGCTGCTACTCCAAGTCGGCTTGCAAGTACCCTGTCAAAGCAACTGGGGCTTCCACCCCGTTGCATATGACCAATAACAGTTACCCGAGTATCGTAGTGATTGAATTTTTCTTTTACTTTTTTAGCAATTTCAAATGCACCACCTTCTTTATCGCCTTCAGCCACTATAATAATGCAAGAAGATTTATGTCTTTTCCAACCTTCTTCTAGTCTTTCAATTACCTTGGTGATATCTGTTTTACTCTCTGGGATAAGAATGTCCTCTGCGCCGCAACCAACACCACTGTTTAATGCAATAAACCCTGCATCGCGCCCCATTACTTCTACAAAAAATAAGCGATTGTGTGATGCTGCTGTATCACGTATTTTATCTACCGCATCAATCACAGTATTAAGAGCCGTATCAAATCCTATGGTGTAATCAGTACCGAAAAGGTCATTATCAATAGTTCCCGGAGCGCCCATGCAAGGTATATTGGTAATGGACGAGAAAGCTAATCCTCCTTTAAATGTCCCATCTCCTCCAACTAAAACAAGCCCTTCAATATTCGCATCATCCAGTTTTTTCTTAGCTTCAAGTAAACCTTCTTTTGTTCTGAACCTTTCGCTACGTGCAGTTTTAAGTATAGTGCCCCCACGCTGAATAATATTACTTACCGAGTGAGAATCCATAGACAGGAAATCGCCGTCAATAAGGCCATCATATCCCCTTCGTACACCTATCATTTCTATTCCATTGTATAAACCACAACGCACAATTGCACGAACACAAGCATTCATGCCCGGGGCATCGCCTCCTGAAGTAAGTACGGCAACCCGTTTCATAATGAGGTTTTTTGTGGAACCTTGTAGTTTTCCTTAAACCATTTCCAGGTAGTTTCTATTCCAATATTGAAATCAACTTCCGGTATATAGCTCAGCAAATTCTTTGCTTTGTCGATAGCAGCTTTTGAGTCTTTTATGTCGCCAAGGCGTGAAGGTTGGTGAGATGCTGAAATTGAGGAGCCTGCAAATTGCTTTAATATGTTGAAGAGTTCGTTTACAGTAGTTTGTCCGCCGGTTGCAATATTAAAAGCTTGTCCACTAACGGCCGTATCTGCAAACAATGCCTTGATATTAGCTTGCACCACATTTTCCACAAAAGTAAAGTCACGAGTTTGTTCCCCGTCACCATAAATTATGGGTGATTTATCTTGCATAAGTGCCGTAATAAAAAGTGGTATTGCGGCAGCATATTGCCCAAATGGATTTTGTCTTGGACCGAAAATATTGAAGTAGCGTAACCCTACAAGACTCATACCATAATTACGTACAAATACGGAAGCATATAATTCGTTGCTGTATTTTGATACAGCATAAGGTGAAAGTGGAATTGGCTGGTCAGTTTCGCGTTTTGGTAATGTTTTGCTATCACCATATACTGACGATGAGCTAGCATATACTAATCGTTTAACACCTGCATCTCTTGCGGCCACTAAAACATTCAAAAAGCCAGATACGTTTACCTCATGTGTTGCAATAGGGTTTGCTACCGATCGGGGCACTGAACATAATGCAGCCTGGTGTAATACATAATCAGCTCCCTGAAAGGCCCTCTCACATGCTGCTTTTTCGCAAATACTAGCCGTAATAAATTTAAATCCAGGATATTTCTCAAATGGTTTAAGGTTATCTGGGTTGCCTGTGGATAGGTCATCTAATACAACAATCCTTTTAGCTTTATGGCTTACCAGGTATTCAACTAAGTGAGACCCTATGAAGCCGGCGCCGCCCGTAACGACAAAAGAATAGTTATTTAAGCTAACAGGATGGAACTGTTTTTTATACACGCCTTTTACTGGTTTTGCAATACATATGCACGATGCCAGCTCGATGAAAGGGGAATCATCCAGCTTTTTTCAAACTCTGCTTTTGTAGGCACAAGATTGTTGAACATTATGGTATCTTGTGTTACTTCTCCATCTTCAATACGTTGGGTAAGTTCATCAAGTGTGCAGGACTCTACATTGTTATTCTTAAGGTAAGCTACTCTGCTTCTATCAAGTAATGATAGATCGTATTCTTTTTCTAATTCTTTAACAAAACGAACCGAAGCGTCTATAGCGCGACCACACATGTTATCACCTTCCTCATCAACAAAAAACACTATGAAGCGCTTATGCAGAAGTTTAAAATGAGCCTTTAATAAGGTGCCATGACTTAGCCACTTGTCAACAAAAATTGTGAGCTCTCCGTTTACTGATTGTAGCTCTGATTCAGATAACTCCCTGTCTGATTGGAATATCCAAACTCTTGAATTAGCATCTAATTTTTCGTAGTCCGTCATGCTGGTGCAGATAAATTCAATACGAAATTAAGTATTATTTCGACACCAGCTTTACCACCTTGCTATTGTCTTTACACACAGTTAATAGTTCATATATTTTTGTTTTAGTGATGGGATGTATATAATCGGGTGCAATTTCTGCCAAGGGTTCCAGTATAAATCTTCGTTCTTGAATAAAGGGATGTGGAACAGTTACTTCCTTAGAAGATAAAATATCATGGTTGAAGAATAAGATATCAATATCAATAGTGCGAGGTTCGTATTTTGCTGAAGTCCTTAACCTGCCCATTCTAGTTTCAATTTCAAGCAATTGCTTCATTAGTGTATCAGCATCGATCTTAGTTTCTATAAGTATTACCTGATTAATAAAGTTTGTGTGATCTTGCATCTTCCAGGGTTGAGTTTCGTATAAATGCGATTCTTGGATAACTGTTCCCGCCTTTTCATTCAGTCTCATTATAGCCTTGCTAATATTATCTTGTCTGTCGCCACGGTTGCTGCCAAGCGAAATATATACCTTGTTCATAGGGCAAAGGTGTAAAAAGTTTGAATAGTGTTGAATATGTGATAAATCAAACATGATTCAGAATGCAGAAGTAAACCGTTTAATTCAATGTAAAGCAAAAGTATTTTTTGCTTCTTATAGCTTTATACTGTCCTTTTTAAATATATTTGTCAGCAAATCACTTATGCTCAAAGAGATATTCAAATCCAACTGGCAGCTTCTTTTTTTATCATTGTTGGCTGCTTTAATTCCTTCAGGAATTAACTTGTGGCCACTTACATTGGTATGGGCATTTCTATGGTTTTATTCAGGTGAATATAAAAAATTCAAATTGCCAAAACAGTTCTGGTTCTGGATTTTTACTTCTTTTTTCATATTACAATTAATAGGAGTTGTATATTCTAATAATAAGACGGATGCCCTTATTTTCGCACAGGCTTTAATAGGCTTCTTAATTTTCCCTATCCTACTTATTAATTATCCACTAAAAAAGGATGAATTCAAGGCATTACTGCAGATATTTTGTTTTTCCTGCATTTTCGTTTCTGTTTATCTTATTCTAAGAGCAATATTTTACTCTATAGTTCTTCAAATCCCAATATATACATATAGTAAGTTTTCCTTTTTAATGCATCCGAGCTATTGTTCACTTTATATGATATTCTCTATCTCGGCACTTTATATGGGAGGGTTCAAATTATCTGAGGTAGTAAAAAATGACTTGTTCATAAAACTCGGATTAACTGCTATATTGGTAATAGGCATATTATTTTGTTCGTCTAAAATGGGACTTATTACTTTAGGAGTAACAATTGTCTTCCTATGCCTGTACTTTATTATAAAACTCAGGGCATTTTACTTTACTTTAATCTTTTTGCTGATTCTTTCCGGGGTAGGTTTTGCCTTTCTTGAAATAATACCATCTCCCATGCAGAGATTAGATAATGTTGTTAATCAGTATAACAATACAAAAGGAATGAATTATACTAATATTGAGGACCTTAATCGCCAGACAATAGCAAAGAGCTTGAACCAGAAGGAAAGTACCCTGGCACGCGTATTTATATGGGGCTCTGCAATGCCAGTTATAAAACAGCATTTTTTATTTGGTGTTGGTCCTGGTGATGTAAGTAGCGCTATGTTCTCATCTGCGGAACATAGTGGTATATATATATTCAAGAAATTTAACATGCACAATCAGTTTATTGAAACCCAAATGGGGCTGGGTATATTAGGGTCTTTTATTTTACTTGCTCTTACTTTTGGTGCGCTTATATTCTCTATTATAAAGAAAGATCCTCTGTTAGCTATGTTATCCTTACTATTTATATTAAACTTCCTTGTCGAATCAATGCTTCAGCAAGATTATCTTGCCTTATTCTTTTCATTATTCGTTTACATGTTTATTAAAGTGAACAGTAAAGATTCAGAAGTAGGGCATAGGATATAAGGACTGCCAATTATTTTTATCTACTATTGGATTTACAAATGCAGGTGCAAACCTTCTTTTTGTTAATATTGCAAGGGTAAAAAGCCATAAAATGAAAACATTCTTTGCATCGCTACTGGGTACACTGGTAGGTATAGTGCTGGCTTTTCTTATCATATTCTTCATTTGTGCAGCAATAATTGGCAGTGCTTTTAAATCGCTTAAAGAGGAAGAGGTTATTAAAGTTCAGCCTTCATCAGTATTAGAAATAAGACTGAATCACTCGATAGGTGAGCGCAGTTCTCCAAAAATGTTTCATTTTAAGTTAGATGATAATACGTTTTCAGAAACTGTTGGTCTGAATGATATTATTGAGGATATCCACCATGCTGCTAAGGATACCTTACTCAAGGGTATTTATCTGAATCTTTCTGATATACCGGCAGGGATGGCCATTATAGAAGCTATACGTCATGAGTTGGCAGAATTTAAAAATTCGGGTAAGTTCATTTTTGCGTATGGAATAGGATATAGCCAGAAATCATATTACCTGGCATCTGTTGCTGACAAAGTTTACATGCACCCTGAAGGAATCATTTTCCTAAAGGGCCTTTCAGCACAAATTATGTTCTATAAAAAGGCACTTGATAAGCTCGGTGTTCAGGTACAGGTGTTCCGTCATGGTAGGTATAAAAGTTTTGTTGAGCCCTTTATACTGGATAAAATGAGTCCTGATAATCGTGTTCAGACAAGGTCGTTAATGGTATCATTATGGGATAAGATGTTGGGTGATATGGGCGTGTCGCGCAATATTACCTTTACTGCCTTTAATAATATGGCAGATAGTTTAACAGTTAGAACGGCAGAAGCTGCTCAACAACATGGACTGGTTGACAGCTTGTTGTATAGTGATCAAGTAATGGATAAGATTAAGCAAAGGCTTAAATTAACTACTCAACAAAATATATCATTTATTGGGCTTGACGATTATAGAGAGACTTTTCATACTAATACCTCTTCCTCAAAAATTGCAGTTATATATGCAATAGGAGATATAGTAAGCGGTAATGGAGACGATGAAAGTATAGGCTCTTCAAGGATATCTGAAACCATAAAACAAGCACGTCTCGATGCTAACATTAAAGCTATTGTATTACGGATAAACTCACCCGGGGGTGATGCTGTAGCTTCTGATGTGATTTGGAGAGAAGTACAACTTACTAAACAGGTAAAGCCGGTCATAGTTTCTATGGGTGATGTTGCGGCATCAGGAGGATATTATATAGCTTGCGCAGCAAATGTGATTGTATGCGAGCCTACCACCATTACGGGATCTATTGGTGTATTTGGGTTATTACCCAATGCACAGCAGTTGTTAAATGACAAACTTGGAATAACAGTTGATACGGTTAGTACCAATACCCATGCATCTGCCGGCTCACTCTATTATCCTTTACTTTCAAACGAAATGGCAGTATTGCAAAATGGTATAGAGAATTTTTATCATACTTTTATGAGCCGCGTTGCTGCTGGAAGAAATCTTACCATTGCTCAAGTTGATAGTATTGCTCAAGGAAGAGTATGGAGCGGTATACAGTCAAGAAAAATTGGTTTAACAGATACTTTGGGTGGAATGGACCTTGCGTTAAAAATAGCTGCTGAAAAGGCGCACCTTACAGAGTATAGTATTGAAGAACTTCCTAGTCCTTTTGGCCCCTTTCATAAATTTTTAAGCCGATTCTCATCTAATATAGAAACAGAGGCATTGAAAAATGAGTTAGGGGACATTTATGAGCCTGTGGAAGAAATTAAGAAACTAATGAAAACTACTGGTGTGCAAGCCAGAATGCCATATCAACTAATAATTGAATAGCCAAAACCTAAACGCAACCTTATGCAAGCATCTGTTGAAATTATGATAAATCAGCTGAAGAAGTAAATAAACTCGATTTCAAGTTCCAAGTAAAGAATAAGTAATACAATACAGAATGGATGTTATACGTCGTCACCTGCCCCGCTGGTTTATCCTGGTGATAGATGTATTTATCTGTTTTTGTTCACTTATTATTGCTTACCTGCTCAGGTTTAATTTTGTAATTCCGCAAGTAGAAAGAGTTACCTTCGTTTACGTTTTCCCATTGGTATTGTGCCTAAGGGGTATAAGTTTTTATATTTCCGGAGTATACAAGAACATAATCAGGTATACAGAAGCAAGGGATGTACAGCAAATTGTAGTTGTGCTGACTATTGTGAGTTTGTTATTGGGATTATCTAATATAGTGGCATACTATGTCACACCATTCAAGCATTTCCTTGTACCATATTCTATAATAATGATAGAATATCTGTCAACAACTTTTATGCTGATTGCCGCAAGGCTTATATATAAGGCTTTATATGCAGGTGCTATTAACCCGGCCCGTACAAAACGAAGTATTGTTATTTATGGCGCAGATGAAGCTGGATTAATTGCAAAGAAGGCTGTGGAGAGAGACGCAGGTACTAAGTACGATGTAATTGGCTTTATTGATGAGGATAGCAATAAATGGAACAAAAGGCTAGAGGGAATTACAATTTATAAGCCGGAGGAATTAGAATGGCTACTTGACGATAATAATGTGGCTCATTTGGTTATGTCTAATCCCGATATTGACTTTGAAAAGAAAACAAAGATCATAGATATCTGTCTTAGAAATGGCACAAAGGTGCTTAACGTACCACCAATAGATCACTGGATAAATGGCCAGCTTAGTTTCAAACAGATTAAAAGGGTACGTATTGAAGACTTACTTGAACGAGATCCAATTGTTCTTGATAGAGACAAGATTGATTCACAAATCCGTAATAAGATAATTCTAATAAGCGGTGCTGCTGGTTCAATTGGAAGTGAAATTGTAAGACAGATCATTCCGTTTAAACCCAAGAAGTTAATCTTATTAGATCAGGCAGAATCGCCGCTGTATGATTTGGAACTTGAATTGGGGGAAATACCATCTGTACAATATAAAGCATATATAGCTGATATATGTAATAAAGAGCGGATTGAACATATTTTCAAAACTGAGAAACCGGAAATGGTTTTTCACGCTGCAGCATATAAGCATGTTCCAATAATGGAAGAAAATCCGGCTGAAGCTATACTCGTAAATGTTCAGGGTTCAAAGAACCTTGCTGACCTCTCAGTACAATTCCGGGTGGAAAAATTTGTAATGGTATCAACAGATAAAGCCGTTAATCCAACAGGAGTAATGGGCGCATCAAAACGTATAGCAGAAACATATGTTCAGGCATTGAGTAAAAAGGGTAAAACTCGCTTCGTAACAACCCGCTTTGGAAATGTACTTGGTTCCAATGGTTCAGTAATACCGCGTTTCAGACAGCAAATAGAAAAAGGCGGCCCACTAACTATTACTCATCCTGAAATAACTCGTTTCTTCATGACAATTCCTGAAGCCTGCCAGCTTGTAATAGAGGCTGGAGCGATTGGGCAGGGTGGAGAGATTTACGTATTTGATATGGGTAAGTCTGTTAAAATACTCGATCTCGCCAAGAAGATGATCCAGCTTTCTGGCCTGACATTGGATAAGGATATTAAGATTGTTTTTACAGGTTTGCGACCAGGAGAAAAGCTTTATGAAGAATTATTACATAATAATGAGAACTCACTGCCTACTCACCACCCACAGATACTAATTGCTAAGGTTAAGGAGTACGATTACGATACTGTTTCCAAGCTCATTGATGAACTAATTAATGCAGGCAGTAAACAGAATGAGATGGATATTGTAAAGATGATGAAGCAAATCGTTCCGGAGTATCTAAGTAACAACTCGGTATTTGAGCAGTTAGATAGAAGGGTCGCCTCCAATTAACTACTTCTTATCTGCTATCGCTAATAACGTTATGTCGTAAATTACAATAGATCCGGGTGGTATTTTATCCCGGTCGCCTACAAGGCCATTTGCAAGGTAAGAAGGTATAATAAACAATCCCTTATCGCCCACATGCATTAATTGCACTGCTTGGTGTACACCACTTTCTACTTCATCTTCGCCAATAAGGAATTGCTTTGGTCCATCTTTTTTTGAATCATAGCAGATAGTTCCATTAAGCAAGGAGATAACATAACTTACCGTAGCAACTTTACCTGACTTAGCAAGCTCGCCTTTGCCATGTGTAGATATCATATAATGTATACCAGTTTGAGTTTCCTGCATGGTATAGTTATGCTGCTTTACATACTGGTTAATCTCATCAGTCTGCTGCTTCACGTACATTACATGTGACTGTATAAGTTTCTGCTTAATCTCGTCTTGCGATTGTTCTGGAGGAGGCAAGGGCTTAGGGTCCTCGTGACAACTACCTAAGAAGATGATAAAAGCCAGGAATATAGTATATGAATACCTTAAGATCATTTTCCGGTAAGCTCATTTTTATAAGAAGAAAGCAAGCCTAAAAACTTAATTATTGTTTCATCCATCGATAGATCACTATTGCCGCCTGCAGCATTTTTATGGCCACCGCCATCAAAATGGGCACGTGCAAATTGGTTTACATCAAACTTATCTTTTGAACGAAATGATATCCGGATCAGACCATCATTTTTTTCGGTAAATAGAGCTGAAAATGCAACTCCTTTAACTGATAGGGGCTCGTTCACAAGACCCTCAGTATCACCATCTCGGTAATCGAAACGCTTTAACTCACTTTGTGTAAGAGTAATGAATCCCGTAGCATACTCAGGCAATATCTTCATTTTCTCAAATAGCGCATAACCTGTTAGCCTCATGCGTATCTCACGATTAGTATCATTTATTAACTGATATACTAATGATACTTCAGCACCTTTCTCCATTAGTTCTGCCACTACCTGGTGAGTATGCAAAGTAGTAGAAGAGAACCTAAAACCACCTGTATCAGTCATAATACCAGCATACAGACAATTAGCAATAGCTTTATTTATTTTCTTCTTTTCTCCCAGTTTATCTATAAGATCAAATACCAGTTCACCGGTTGAAGAAGCTTTTACATCATGGAACATGATGTCAGCAAACTTCTCCGGCTGTGGGTGATGGTCTACCATCAGTTTTATTGCCTTTGATTTTGCAACAGCACCACCAAGTTCATCAATTCGCTTTAGTCCATTAAAGTCAAGGCAAATGATTAGATCTGCAGAACGAATAGCGGCCATTGCAACTGAAGGCTTCTTATCATGAATAATGATATTCTTTGTCCCAGGCATCCACTTTAAAAAATCAGGATAGGCATTTGGTGAGATAACACTTACATTATGCTTGAAACGAGTAAGGAAATGATAAAACCCAAGGGAAGAGCCGATAGCATCACCATCTGGTGACTTATGCATTATAATAGCAACCTTACATGGGTCGTAAAGTATTTCCTTCAGTTTTAAAAGCTCTTGCTCGGTCAAAATAAATAGGGTTATAAGTTGCAAAGTTAATTTATATTTGCCGTCACTTTAAAATATGACTATTATGGCTGGAAACAGAACATTTACTATGGTTAAGCCCGATGCAGTAGCAGCAGGCAATGCAGGCGCTATTTTGCAAATGATACAAAAAGCGGGTTTTAAGATAATTGCTATGAAACAACTGAAACTTAGCAAAGAGGCTGCAGGTGAGTTTTATGCGGTTCATAAAGAACGCCCATTTTATGGAGAATTAGTTGGTTTTATGTCATCGGGCACTATTGTTGCCGCTATATTAGAAAAGAATGATGCTGTTGCCGATTTCAGGAAGCTGATAGGCGCTACTGATCCTGCTAAAGCTGATGCGGGAACTATTCGCAAGTTGTATGCAAAATCAATTGGCGAAAATGCAGTTCATGGCTCCGATAGCGATGAGAATGCGAAAATAGAAGGGGATTTCTTCTTCTCTATGTTAGAAAGGTTCTAGTCTATCTTTTTCTTTTCAGCTTCTATAACTTGTATTAAGTTATGGGAGAGTTGCTTTAGCTGAGGTAACAATGAAGTTATATCAGCAATAGCAGTGGGAGAATCTTGGGTGTTTTCAAATACAGATAAAAGATCAGATAACTCAATATAGTCGCTATATTGGATAGAGGATTTCATGTGATGTGCGTTGCGCTTTACAGAGGCAAGGTCATCATTCTTAAGAGCATTTTCAATATGGTCAATGTCTATTGGAATGTTTTTATACATGAGGTCAAGAATCTCTATAACAAAGCCCGTATCACCATCGGCAAGCGCATACAAGTAACTTAGGGTGGATTCCATTTTATGCGAATTAAAGCCTATTAAGGATGTTCATCAAAGCCTCTTTTTGATTGCGACTTACAGGTACATTTTTATCAGCAATTACAATAGTATGGTCATCAATCTCCTTTATTTTATCAATACGAACTATATACGAGCGATGCACCCTAATAAAGTCATTCTTAGGTAACTTATCTTCAATGGCTTTCATGGTAGATAATACTGTGTACCGTTGTTTATCCGTAAATATATTAACATAGTCTGCCAAGGCTTCCACCATATAAATATCCTTAAGAGCGAGATGTACAAACCTATTATCCACTTTTATAAATAATTCATTACTTCCCGCATCTTCTTTCTTATAACTATCCAGCATATCCTTAGCTTTTGTTATTGCCTTTAGAAAGCGGAGGTATTCGATGGGTTTAACTATATAGTCAGTTACATTATAGTCAAATGCTTCTGCAGCATAGTCCTTTTTAGAAGTTATAAGTATTACCTGGGGTATGTCATGAAAAGTTTTAATGAAATCAATACCACTCATTTCGGGCATCTCCACATCTAGCAGTAATAGATCAGGCTTATTGTGCTTAATAGCTTCTAATGCCTCAATAGGATTAGTATAGGTGCCCAATAAAGTAAGAGATGGTGTTTTCTCAACACAATGCCTTGCCGCGGCTCTGGCTACTTCGTTATCATCTATTATAATACACTTCATGAATAGGGCTATTATCCAAAAGTAGCAATTTTCATGTTTTGCTCTTCCGACAATAACTTCCAATTATCGAATGAAAACTACCACTCATCGATTCTCTCGAACTCAAAGGGATGAACTGCAGTTAAATTAGGTATAAACAAATCTCAATATTATGAAAGCAAATACTTACAAAAGCGTAGAGGGCAAAGTTGAAGCCACCGCAGCATTAACGTTCTTTATGGTGTTGTTCATACTGACCATATTGGCAGGCCAGTTAATTTAAGTAGAATGGTATTAGATGAAAGGATAATAAGTTGTGGGAAGGTAATAATACCTTCCAGAATTTCAGATGGGAATCCGCTTTGTTCAGGCACTTATTTAATCTGCCTTATAAACCAATCAAATGGACAAAAGATAGTGCAAAAGATCATAAAAGAATAGGTTTTCTTCGTCTCGTGGGGGATGCGGGTTAGGCCTAAATAGGCCTAAAATAGGAAGGGCGGCTATAAGGGGTTTTAGCTGCTCTTCTCTATTTAATATGATGTATATCATATATAATAACGATATTGGTCATACGAATACCATGCGTGGGGCATAGTTTTGTAATATTATATAAGTATATGTTTAAGTAGACCAATGCCCTATCTACATGAAAATCCAGAGAAAGATAATTTACATTTTTAGCCTTGCGTTCATCGCTCTTGTTTTTTTATCGCTTTACTCGTATTATAATACACGTTTAGGTTCTCATTCTGCAGGTATGATCTCACATACTCAAGAGGTGCTGTATAATATTGAGCAGGTAAGTACAGTAACCACGGAAATGGAAGATGATGCAAGGGGATATGTGCTTTCGGGTGACGATAAAATTAAGGATGAATGTTATGAAGCCTCAACACTTGCCAACCAATACCTACAAAAACTTGAGCAGTTAGTTGAAGATAATCCTACTCAAAAGCAAAGAGTAATAGACCTGACCACCCTTGTCAATGCTAAAATAAGCTACCTCTATAATGCTATTGATGCAAAGGAAAAGTCTTTCAAAGGGGCAAGTAAAATGGTTGAAACCGCCTCGGATGAGAAATTGGGTGATAGTATGCAAACCCTGGTATCTCAAATGAAGGATACGGAGAATAACCTATTAACAGCAAGGATAAAAAGTAATGATGCAGCTATTCATAGTTCGGTTATTATAATAATGCTTAGCTGTAGTCTGGCATTTGCATTTGGCGTATGGGTGTTGTATAGCCTTAATGCGGACATGAATAAAACGCAGCAAGCGGAAGCAAGGGCAAGTGAGAGTGAGAAAAAATATCGTGATATAATAGAAGATGCTGGCGATGTTGTGTTCAGGTGTGATTATAAAGGATACTTCACTTTTGTAAATCATCGTGCACTTGAGCTGACAGGGTATTCAACTGAAGAATTGCTTGGAAAGCATTTCACTTCGCTTATAGTTCCGGAGATGATGGAATATGTGAGGAAATTTTATGCTGAACAGTTTAGTAAAATGACCCGTGAAAC
The DNA here is from genome assembly GCA_035485295.1 of Bacteroidia bacterium. Classification (GTDB taxonomy): domain Bacteria; phylum Bacteroidota; class Bacteroidia; order JABEUT01; family JABEUT01; genus JABEUT01. The sequence goes on along the minus strand of DATHOD010000031.1, from coordinate 595 downwards.
CATTTATGAATTTGAGATTATTCTTAAAAATGGTGAAAGAAAGTGGGTAGAACAGACAGTTGTAATGGTAACAGATAATACCCGTATAGCAGGATTTCAGTGCATTGTTCGTGATATAACTTTAAGGAAGGAGTTACAGAAGGAGTTATTTGAAAGCAATAAAAAATTCCAAACCCTCTTTGATTCAAGCCCATTTGGCGTGGCAGTTTTTGAACTCCACCCAGGTAGAATACTTGATGCGAATGCCGCCTATCTTAACATGTTCGGGTTCACTAGAGAAGAAGCTATTGGGCGTACAGCTATGGAACTTCGCATTATTGATGCCGAAGCACGAGCCAATATCATTGAAGAAATTAAAAAGAAAGGCTCTATGAAGAACCTGGAGCAGGTTATGTATCATAGGTCAGGAAAGCCTGTTACATGTCTCTATTCGAATCAGCTAATAGAACTAAACGGTCAAAAATATAGCCTGGTGTTGTTTACTGATATTACAGAACGTAAGAAGTTGGAAGGCCAGTTAGTCGCAGCAAAAGAAGAAGCTGAGAATGCTACTAAAGCAAAGGAAATGTTCCTGGCAAGCATGAGTCATGAAATT
>DATHOD010000030.1:0-32178 GCA_035485295.1 Bacteroidia bacterium | reverse complement strand
CCCGTTGCTGAGTATACGTGTTTTGGGTTCTGTAAAAGTGATATGTTATTAACACCGGAACCAGGATCTCCAAAATTCCAGACCCATGAAGATACTCCACCAGTAGATGCATCGTTAAATTGTGCCGGCTGATGTATACACACCGAATCGGAAGGCAATATATTAAACGCAGCCACAGGTGACCCTCCAATGGTAACAGTAACCGTGTCTATTCCCTCACAAAAAGAAGGATTACTAAATGCATATAATATTATGTTGTAAGTTCCTGCACCTGGGAAAACAAAGCTTGTTGTAGCACTGCTGGTAGAGAAACTGGAATTTATATACGTGCCTGTTGAAGTATAAACCTCCCATTCATATTCAAAAATATTAGTGCTGTCAATATCCTTGAAAACAATTGTATCGTTTGAACAACTGGATTGTATTGCAATACCTTGCGCTGTTGCGGAACCTACAATTACTGCCTGTGTAGTAGAATCGGGGCAATGTACACCAACTGTTTTTAATGTCACCGTATATGTTCCTGCTGAAGGGAAAGTATGATCCGGATACATTTGAGTTGACGTATCATTTGCACCTGAAGTCGGATCCCCAAAATTCCAAACAAAAGCAGAAGTAGGAAGTGTATTCATAAAGAAACTGGATGGCTGCCCTGCGCAAGCATCAAACGCAGAAAATGAAAGTGAAACAGTGGAATCAACTATCACCTTTAGGGTAGTGTCCATACCACAACCATTAACTACTTCATGTAAGGTAACAAGGTATACACCACCCTGAGGGAATATCCAGTTAGGAGAAGTGGTTGAATCTTCATACTTTCCATTGTTGTAAAAATCCCAGTAAAACTTAACACCCGTAAGAGGATTAGATAGGTTGGTAAATTGAGTTGGTGTTCCGGCACAAACTGTATCGGCCTTAAAGTAAGGTACCGGAGGCGTACCCGGAGAAGTTGTTACAGTAATAGACAAAGTATCGGTACAAACTGGTCCGCTTGCAGAACTTGAAATTATAACCTGATAGGTTCCTGCACAATTTACTATAGCAGTTTGTTGATTAGACGGACCTGTAATGCAAGGCCCTGTCCACTGATATGATCCGGCCGGAGGAGCGGTTAATGTTATAGTTGGTTGTCCGCAAAAGGTTGTTGAAGAACTTTGAATCTGTAATTGGCTACAGGACGCTGCAACGTATGCATACCCCAAGTGGGCACCACCATTACAGTCTGAGGTTTCAAAGCTTACGGTTATACACTGGCCCTGGTAACCGTTTAATGGTACGAATACGGATGTCCATGGCCTGCAGAACATGGTATCATTATTAGCAGGATGAGGAATTGGTACAAAATTTTTCAGGTAATTTAGAGTATCGAATGCCACTACAAAATATTGTCCGCAGCCTGGTATAGGGTTGCCACTCTGGTCAAGAACAGTAACCTGAAACCAAGGTTGAGAGAAGAAAGTATGGGCGTATGTATGTTCTAATACTACCGCATATTGAATGGTTAGCATAGGTGTTGGCACTGCCGGAACTGTAAACTGATTTGATATTTCACCAACCCCAAAACCTGTAGTAGTATCACCTACCCTTGCAGAATAATTCCCCAGTGGAGCCGCAACAGGTATTAATGCCCCGGCATAAGGATCTAACCCAAGGCCTGACATTATAGTTGCCTGGTAAGTAAGTGTACTTGGATCATTTGCTGCCTGTGTTACAGCACCTGCTGGCCCGCCTGTAAGGGCTGATGTTCCAAAAGAGCTTAGCAGACCAAGGTCATTTGCTGCATAATAAGCATTCCACCCATTAAAGGTCCCGGAAGAAAAATCTAAATTATTACATGATGGGTTACAGCCAGCAGTTGCATTATGCGTGCTTCTGGATTGGTCAGTAGTATATTCGCTTACAGACGAAGGATAGTCCTTCTTTATTTTTTGAAATTTCTTATATAAAGGAGTGTAGGTATTGGTCAGCATAGTGAAATAACCTGCCACGTTAGCGGCAGTAATATCACCATGTATGGCCTTGAATATAAAGGTAGTTCTGTCTTTAGTAAATCTATCGGAATAGAACTTTAAGAATAGCTTGAAGTCAACTTGAGATGCGCCAAGGTTTAGCATCATGCTCTGCTCCCATACCTTTTCATTATCAGACCATAGGTGCTCCGCAACTTCCCCATTATTAGTTATAGGACCATTACCTGCAAATGAAAATACCGAAAAATACAGCGACGTGAGTAAGAGTAAAAGAGTAATTTTTACCTTCATAACTTCCTTGAAATAGATAGAATCTAAACAGATTTTCTTTATCAAAGATACACAGCAAATGTTAAAAAAGCAAAAAAAAACGTAACTTTTTTAAACTATCCACGTATTGGGCTGCCTCAATATCTGTAAAGTCCTGTCCTCAAGGCTATTAATCGGATACTGAGGACAATAATCCCACCGGGCAAGGGGCGGTAAGCTCATTAATATTGATTCTGTTCTGCCATTTGTATGAAGCCCGAATTTAGTACCTCTGTCATATACAAGGTTAAATTCGGCATATCTGCCCCTGCGCAATAATTGCCATTGGCGGTTATCAGCAGTAAATTCCTTTTTCTTATTCTTTTCAACTAATGGGGTATATGCCTTTAGGAAGCTTTCACCTATTGATTTCACAAATGCGAATCGACTTTCCAAATTAAATTCCTCATTATCAGATAGTTTATCAAAAAATATACCTCCAACTCCGCGTGTTTCACCTCTATGGGTTATATAAAAGTATTCATCAGCCCATTTCTTAAACTCCCCATAGTAAGATGAACTATGTAAGTCGCATGCTTGTTTAAGGGTGGTATGGAAAAAACGAGCATCTTCTTCATCTATATAGTGCGGCGTTAAATCTATACCTCCACCAAACCACCACGTATTACCCGCTTCAAAATAACGAACATTCATGTGTATAATTGGAACAAAAGGATGAAAAGGATGGATTACTATGGAAACACCTGTTGCTATAAACTCTACATTATCTCCTGTAATACCATTTTCCTTTTTTAAGAAATCAGGACAAGGTCCGTATACTTCTGAAAAATTAACCCCTCCCTTTTCAAAAACATTACCATTTTGAATAACACGGGTTTTGCCACCACCACCTTCCGGTCTTTCCCATTTATCTTCCTGAAACCTGGCTTTGCCATCTGCTTTTTCAAGTCCGGCACAAATATTATTCTGCAATTCCCGGAAGTAATTCGCAATATCTTTCTTATCAGTCATATTACCCTTAAATGAAGACTACAAACCTATATTTTTTTATAATACATTTCGCCTATACTATAATTAAACTACTTGCTTAAATCAGCATCTAATATTTAATATGTTATCGCAGCAAAAGAAAATACAGCATCTCCTTCTCAGGTCAGGTTTTATCTGCTCCCCTTCAGATATTGCCAACCTTGCAAGTATGACTCAGAAACAAGTTGCAGATAAGATTTGGGCTGATTCGCAAGCCAGCGTAACATTGGCTTCTGCAGGGCCATTACCTAAAATTCGAAAGGTTATTGAAATGACTTCCGAAGAAAAGAAGGAATACCTTCTTGAATTGGCAAAGGAAGATAAGTATCTTAATCTGGAATGGTTGAAGAATATGATTTCTACCCAAAGCACCTTCAGAGAAAAAATGACATTGTTCTGGCATGGACATTTTGCAAGCCGTTCCTTTTTACCCCAATTTGCACAATCACTTAATAATTTAATACGCCAGAATGCACTAGGCAAATTTAGCGATCTATTGACTGCAGTTTCTAAATCACCTGCAATGCTGCAGTTCTTAAATAACCAGCAAAACAAAAAAACAAGCCCAAACGAAAATTTCGCCCGCGAGGTGATGGAGCTGTTTACAATGGGACGTGGCAATTATACCGAAGATGATATAAAGAATGCTGCACGTGCCTTTACCGGGTGGCGATTTAATTTGCAAGGAGAATTTGAATTTGCACAACGGCAACATGATGATGGAATTAAAACCTTTCTTGGCAAAACAGGTAATTTTAATGGTGATGATATTCTGAATACTATTTTGCAAAACCCAGCCACAGCAGATTTTATAGTACGAAAGATATATAAGTATTTTGTTAATGAAAATATAGATGAAAGTATTTGCAAAAGCCTTGCCGATAATTTTCGCGGCGATTATGATATTGGCAGATTGATGTACAGTATTTTCACTTCATCCTGGTTCTACGATGAAAAAAATGTAGGCACTAAAATTAAATCACCAGTAGAGTTAATTGTAAACCTTGAGAGAACTATTCCACTCCAACCTACTGATCCTAATGCCCCATTATATGTTGAAAGAGTATTGGGGCAAGTTCTATTTTTCCCTCCTAACGTTGCCGGATGGAAAGGTGGAAAAGACTGGATAGACAGTTCATCGCTTATGTTTCGGTTATCACTTGCAGGTTTTATTTTCAACCAAGCCGATGTTAACATACGACCTAAAGAAGATCCGGATGAAGCAGAACATAAAATGATGCAAAGGGAAGAACAAACCGAAACAGAGGTTGTGCGCAAGCCAAATAAATTAGCAGTCACACCCGACTGGACAGCATATATAAATACATTTAAAAATGTTGCAGACGAAAATCTTTACGACACTATATGCGAATACCTAATTCAGGTGCCTGAGCCTAAATTTAAGAAGGATACTATTTTGGAATATGTAAACAGAGACTCTAAAGAGGAGTTCATTAAAAGCCTTACAGTAGCATTAATGTCAACCCCGGAATATCAAATGTGTTAAGCTGAAAAGTATGACAGAGTATAGTAGAAGAGATTTTTTAATACGTTCTGGCTTAGCATCGGCATCATTGTTGTTGCCAAGATTCCTAAAAGCATTTGAACCTAATGGAAGAGCTATATTGCCTGAAGGCAATAAGAAGCTGGTTATTATTCAAATGTCCGGCGGTAATGATGGGTTAAATACAATTGTGCCATATCGTAATGATGATTACTATAGCCTACGGCCTTCTATTGCGATACCCAAAACTGATGTTCTTACACTTACTGATGAACTTGGGCTTAACCCCGCACTTAAATCACTGAAAGATTTATATGGGCAAGGTTACTTATCCATTATTAATAATGTAGGTTACCCCAATCCTGACCGGTCTCACTTCCGCTCTATGGATATATGGCATAGTGCAAGTGGTTCGGATAATTATGTTTCCAGTGGATGGATAGGACGTTACCTTGATGCACAATGCCCCGATTGTAAAAGTTATTCTGCTATTGAAGCAGACGATACGCTTAGCCTGGCCATGAAAGGAGAATATCAGAAAGGTCTTGCAGTAACAAATCCTAAACAGCTTTATACCGACGCACAACGAAAGCTTTTCAGAGATGTTTCAGCAGATTATAATTCAGGTCAACCATTAGATAATCCGCTTGATTATTTATACAAAACTCAAGCTGAGACATTATCCTCTGCAGATTATATTTATGAGAAATTCAAAATTTATAAAACTGCTACTGATTATCCTAAAGGGGAATTTGGCAGAAACCTTAAAACAATTGCCGAACTTATTATTTCTGGAATGGATACCAGGGTATACTACGTTTCCATAGGGTCCTTCGATACTCACGTCGGACAAAAGGGAAGACAGGAAAAACTTTTTGAACAACTTTCTGATGGTTTGGCATCTTTTGTAAAAGACCTTCAACAAAATAATTGCTTTAAAGATACCCTAATAATGACCTTTTCTGAATTTGGCAGAAGAGTAAAAGAAAATGCCAGCAGCGGCACTGATCATGGAACTGCCAATAATATGTTCCTTATTGGAGGTGCATTATCAAAACCCGGATTCTATAATGAACCTGCTAATCTTGTTGATTTGGATGAAGGTGACCTGAAATACCGTATCGATTTCCGTTCAGTATATGCAACAATGCTTAATCGATGGCTCAAAGCCGATGACAATAAAATTCTTGGTGCACAATACGATTACTTAAAAATAATTTGAGGCTTATTTTATCTATTCGTCATTCATTTACTCTGCCCTTAAACAATTAAATAACTGATACCCATAGGTGTATCGGAGCAATCTTTTTATTTAATATACCGTTAATGAACAGGCAAGTTTCGTTTGCTTACTTGCGTTCATAATATTTCAAGGATAGGCTATTATTCTATACCTATTTAAGATATTCAAATTACCCTGATTTGATATGAAAAAAATACAATTACCCTTTTTAAAAGTCATTTCATTGCTTGCTATAATCTTATTGGTTTTTAGCATTAATGTAAATGCACAATTAACTACAAAAAGAAGCGGCAACTATGGTCTCATAAACTATTTGGTAAATAAAATATTATTAGGCAGCGGTATAACCGCAACTAATATTACTTACCAGGGAATAGACACTTCATTTGGTTTCTTTAATGGAACTAAATCGAATATTGGTATGGATAGCGGGGTAGTAATAACCAATGGAACAATTACTCTTTGTGATGGGCCAAATGCAAAAAGCTATGGTAATGTAAGCGATGGAGCAAATACCACCTATAGATACCCAGCCAGCCCAGATGGGTGGCCTAGCAGCAACACGTATAATGATTCAGACCTTGCCAATTTAATTGGAACTACATACTCCAATACCTATTCATGTGCAATATTACAATTCGATTTTGTTGCTGTAGCAGATTCTATTCAGTTTCAATATAGCTTTGGTTCAAATGAAGAACCGCATTACGTAGGTAGCAAATACCTCGATGATTTTGGTTTCTTTTTAAGCGGCCCCGGCATTGCAGGCCCATTTTCACATGGTGCAATAAATCTAGCCCTTGTTCCTAAAACAACCACTGCTGTTTATATCAATTCTGTAAACTGCACTACTAATTCGGCTTATTATGTGTGCAATTACCCTAGTTCTACGGGGTGTTCCAGTTGCCCGGCAACACTTGCAGCTACTACCGTCGGGTATAATGGGTTTACTACTGTACTTACAGCAAAAGCCTCTGTTCAATGCGGTAAAAAATATCATATTAAACTGGGAGTGGGAAATATCGGAAATGGCAAATTCGACTCAGGAGTATTTTTAAAAGCAGGCAGCTTTACCCCTACCACAAATCCAATGACGGTCGCCGCAACAACCTCAACAATATGTTCAGGAAATTCGACTACCATTACAGCAACAGGTGCAACAAGCTATACATGGAGTCCCGGAACAGGACTAAGTTCAACTACAGGGTCAAGTGTAACTGCAAATCCGTCTACTGCAACTACCTATACCGTAATAGGTGTAATTACAGGTGCTTGTGATGATACTGCAAAAATTACTATTGCAGTAAACCCAACTCCCACTGTTACCGTTAGTCCTACTTCACCTGCAGTTTGCCCTGGCGGCAGCGTGACCCTTGCAGCTGGCGGCGCATCAATATATACATGGAAACCCGGAACAGGTTTAAGTGCTACTACCGGTTCTTCAGTAACTGCTACTCCAGCTACAACTACTACTTATACAGTAACCGGAATATCTGTTGCAGGATGTAAGGACAGCGCACAAGTTACCGTAACTGTTTCTCCTACTCTTGTTGTAACCGTTACTCCTTCCAATCCTGCCATATGTTCAGGCAGCAGTACTACATTAAATGCAAGCGGAGCAGCAAACTATACCTGGAGCCCCGGAACAGGACTAAGCTGTACCAATTGTTCCGGTACAATTGCAAACCCAACAATTACTACAACATATACAGTGGTTGGAACTAGCGGTAGTTGTGCGGATACTACACATGTAACTATTACAGTAAATCCAACTCCTACTCTAACTGTTTCACCTTCTACTACAATTTGCTTTGGCACTAATACCAAGATAACTGTAAGTGGCGCCACCTCATATAGTTGGAGCCCAGCTACAACACTAAGTTGCAGCTCATGCCCAAATCCAACCGCCACACCAACCACAGCAACTACTTATACCGTAATTGGAACAAATGGAAGTTGCAATGATACAGCCACAGTATCTATAACCATAAACCCCAAACCGACTGTATCGGTTACCCCATCTTCACCTTTTATTTGTACAGGTGGAAACACTACATTAACAGCGAGTGGTGCATCTACCTATGCATGGTCGCCGGGAACAGGATTAAGTGCTACAACTGGAACCACCGTAACTGCTAATCCTGCTTCTACAACAACATATACCTTAATCGGAACAAGTACATCGGGATGTAATGACACCATAAATGTAACCGTTACAGTATCCCCATCGCTAAACGTAACTGTGAGCCCTTCTTCACCAACTATTTGTTCAGGCAGCAGTACTTCACTTACAGCAAGCGGAGCTCTTACCTATACATGGAGCCCCGGAACATCATTAAATTCTACAACTGGAACAACAGTAATTGCTAATCCTTCCACGACAACTACATACACTGTTGTCGGAACAAGCGGCACTTGTACCGACACTGCCCAAGTGACTATTACTGTAAATCCAACACCAACAATTACGATTTCTCCCAACACATCAATATGTGCAGGTGGCAGCACAATACTTACAGCAGGGGGAGCAACAAGTTATACATGGAGCCCAACAGGAGGACTAAGTTGCACAAGTTGTCCAAACCCAACAGCTAATCCAGGCTCTACTATTACATACACTGTTACAGGCACCTCAAGCGGATGTACTGGGAAAGATAGTGTGACTGTAACAGTTAATCCATTACCTGTTATAAATGTTACCCCTCCTAATCCGTCAGTATGTCCTGGAAGTAATGTAACACTAACTGCAAGTGGTGCAAATACCTACTCATGGAAACCCGGAAGTTCATTAAGTTCAACAACCGGAACCGTTGTAACAGCTTCACCTTCCTCTGCTACCACCTACACTATTATAGGGACATCTTCATTAGGTTGCATTGACAGTAATACTGTAACCATAACCATTAACCCGGTTCCTATTGTTGTTGCTACTGCAACAGATAGTTCCATTTGCTATGGAAATTCTACCACATTAAACGCAAGCGGGGCAATTAATTATACATGGACCCCTTCTTCAAGTTTAGCGTGTTCGGTTTGTGCAAGTACCCTGGCTACCCCATCTGGAACTACTACATATACCCTTGTAGGAGTAAATAGTTCAGGATGTACCGATAGTACACAGATTGCTATTACAGTTAATCCAAATCCAGTAATAACTATTAGCTTATCTGGTAATGATACGGTGTGTCAGGGACAATCAATAACCATGACTGCAAGTGGTGCAACAAGCTATATATGGTCACCTTCTACCGGACTAACTTGCACCAGTTGCCCAAATCCAACTGTAACTCCATCTTCAAGTCCTGTTACCTATACTGTTATAGGATCAACGGGTAAATGTAGCGACACCGCTTCACAAGTTCTATATCAATATCCTAAATTAAATTTAACTATCCATGCTGACTCCGTTTGCTTTGGTAGTAGTACTCAGGTAAGCGCAATAGTAACAGGAGGCAAACCCGGCTATGCATATAACTGGAACAACGGATTGGGAACAGGTACCGGACCATTTACAATATCTCCAACAATACCTATTTACTATGTGTGCAGCGTAACTGATGGATGTAGTATTACTCTCAAAGATTCTGCACAGGTAATTGTAAGTCCTTTACCTAAGGCTGCATTTTCTGCAAGCCCTGATACAATTATGGGAGGGCAGTATGTTACGTTCGTGAATTTGAGCACCGGAGCTACTACTTATTTCTGGAACCTGGGAGACGGATCAACATCCACCGATAGTTCAGTATATCACCAATATAATCCTACCGGCCCGTTTGTAGTATATCTGGTGTCTAAAAATGCGCAAGGATGCTCTGATACTGCCTGGGATTCTATATACGTAGTTGGTGGTATTTGGGTACCCAATGTATTTACACCGAATGGAGACGGGCAGAATGATGTATTCCATGTAAAAGCTGGTGGAATGAAAACATATGACATTGAAATATTTAACCGTTGGGGAGAGAAATTATTTGAAGCCAACTCTCCTGCAATAGACTGGACTGGTAGAAGCAGTGCGGGTGTTGAAGAATCTGATGGAACATATTTTTATATTATTACTGCTACAGATTACAGTAACAAAAACTATAAGTTAAACGGATACCTTCAACTTATCCGTTAACAAATAATTCAGTTCTTTGTATTGAATAGCAGGGTGTTTTCATCCTGCTATTTTTAGTTAGGTTCATTTACTTCATTTTCGAATCGTTTTAGATAAATCCAATATTATCTCAACTGTTTTTTGTTCACTGTTGGGTAATGGAATAGTAATTGAAATGCTATGCTGCAAGCATCATAGGGTAATATAGCTGATGTTACTTTGTTTCTGAAAACCTAACGCGTAGGTAAGAACAATTAACCCTCAAATTATCAATCCATGAAATCAACAAAAAAGGAAACTAAAAGCTCCGGCGAGTTTCCAAAAGAATTTGATGCACTTCGTAACAGTGCGCTCTTCAACATTGCAAACAGAGGCATTACTCCTCTTCAACCTTTGAACAATGGTTCACACCAGTTCAATCCATTTTTCCCGACTTACCAGCAACCAGTAAGCCCATGGGCTTTTAATCCTTCTCAACCCACACCTTCTCCAGTATTTGGTGTTCAGCCCACAAGCCCTTATTTTTCTCCTTTTCAACCTGGCTTTCAACAACCAGGCCAATTTTTTGGCCCATTTTCACCTTCTCAACAAAATTCAAATCCAGCTTTTTTTGGTGCGCAGGAAGTAACAAGTTCAGTAAATATTTCTGAAGAAGAAGATTCTTACATCATTGAACTTACTGTTCCGGGTTATAAGAACGAAGACTGCAAAGTAAAAGTGAAAGAAAGGGTATTATTTGTTTATGGCCGCAGAGAAATTGAGAAAGAAACCGGTTTTTATTCTTTGAAAGAATACCGGAATACTTTCTTCGAACGTTCCTTTCTTCTTTCTGATGAAGTAGATACAGAGGATATTGAGGCTAGCTGCGTGGACGGTATACTTACCCTCCGCCTTCCAAAGAAATCAAAAGATGCGCTTCAGGAAAAAGAAATTGAAATAACTGAAGAACAGTTCGCGTAAGCTTTTAATGTTCTGTCTTGGTATCAGCAGGCACCAAAATTGGTGCCTGCTTCTTTATGTAGCTATATCAATTATATAATCCACATATCTACTCTTGAAAGGCTGGTAAGCCGTCGTATGTTACAGACTTAAGTACTTTTTCAGCTGCAATTACTGCTTTAGGCGGCAGCGGAGCATAGTTCAGTGGTTGGGTATATTGCTGTCCTTCGTGCACTATCCACCAAAACTCCTTTAGCATACTGGCTGCTCTTATTATAGTCCTGTTATTATAATCTTGCTCTTTATAAATTAGTATCCATGTAAAACTGCTGATAGGGTAACCATCTGCAACACTTGTATTCGTAATACTAATGCGTGCATCAGCCGGCATATCTACATTAGCTGCATTGGTTATTGATTCTAGTGTTGGTTTAATATATTTGCCCGAAGCATTTTTAACCAACGCATAACCCAAACTCTGTGGGATTGCGTATGTAAGTTCTATATATCCAACAGCACCCGGGGTTAATTTAATTATGCCGGAAACGCCTTCATTCCCAATTCCGCTTGCGCCGACAGGCCATTTTGGAGTTTTAGAAACACCTATTGCAGTTTTCCATTCAGGGCTGACTTTAGAAAGATAATCAGTCATAACGTAAGAAGTTCCGCTACCATCAGCCCTATGTACTACCGTGATCTTCTCATCGGGCAAACGTACACCAGGGTTCTCAGCTTTTAATTTACTGTCATTCCAATTTGTAATAGTGCCGAGAAATATACCTGCAATAATTTCGGGAGTAAGCTTTAGTTGAGGATTACCCGGCAGATTATACGATATTACTACTGCACCCAGGCAAGTCGGAAACTGCACTACAGAAGACGGAAACATATTCATCTCATCATCACTTAAAAAAGCATCTGAAGCCCCAAAGTCAACAGTCCTGTTCATAATTGATTTAATTCCTCCGCTTGACCCAATTGATTGATAGGTAGATTCTAAACCTGCCTTTGCGCGGTATTCATCAATCATTTTTGTATATATGGGATTGGCAAAAGTAGAACCTGCACCAATTATTGCTGATCTGCTACTTGCATTGTCATTTCCCGGTTCTCCATTTAATGAACATGATGTTATAGAATAACAAATTAATGCAATACCTAGACTATAAAGTAAGCCTTTTATGAAACGTGTAAACATGACAGTTAAGTTTGTTTACTACAAGTTTCAGCAAATGAGATAAACTGTGTGTTAAGGGAATACTATATATAGTTCAATTCTGCACCACTAATTTGCCCTCAGAAATGACCTCCTGAGTTATTTGATTTACAGCGCGATAAAAGTATATGCCTGTAATATTAGTATTCAGCATTATATGATTTATGCCAGAGTAAATTGACCCACTGTAAACCCGTTGCCCGAATGCATTATAAATATTTATTTCTGCCTTCTCATTTATCGTATTAGATAGTGCAATATTGAAAGAGCCATTATTAGGATTTGGATACGCATTTACCAGTTGCTGATCAATTAAATTCTGCAATCCGGTGACGCCTTGATATTCGTCAGCGCCAATATCTATCCTACCAGCTATAATCCTTGCATTTCCATCAAAATCACGTTCAGCTGTATCAACAGGCCAGGTAGGTGAACCGTCGTTAATACATGTTGATGAGGTTGATAGGTGAAGGTCCAATGCTAAATGAGCAGTGTCCTTCAAAGAGGGGTTAGCAAAAAGCGAGTGTACGTCAAACCCACTACCGGACTGATAATTAGCAAAACCCGTGTAAGAGAATGTACCATATGAGAATGTAACATTAACTGTATTACTGCTAATTGAGTAATATCTGTTATAGTCGAATGTAAGGCCTTTAGAATTTCCGCTATTCCAGCCGGAAGATACTACAGCATCACTTGCACTATACATTATATTATTATAAAAAGAGCAGCCTTCACTGTAGCTCAGCGACAACTCACCATTCCCATTAGCAAGAGTGTCATTCCCAAAAAAAGTATTGTTTGAAATGGTAGAATTAACTACCCTTCCTGTATTTACCGGGCCATCATACCCACCAACTTGCATACCACCTCCATTCCTGAATATATCGTTATCTCTCACCTTAATGTTGGCTGTAGTATCACCCCCATTTTCACAGCCAATTTCAATACCCCAGTCATTGTTATAACATTCATTTTGTTCAATCACTAAGTCTTCTCCACCGTCTACGTAAATACCTGCTGCCGAGCTGTCGTATACGGAATGGCATTTCCAGACCTTATTTCCCTTCACCACTCCATTTCTTGCATGATCAGTTGCGGGGTTAGGACTTGTACCATAATTACCTGCACTTAGTATACCAATGTTCTGAATATTATGCACCATATTATTTATAATGCTGAATCCATTTACATTCCCATCGAGTGTACAATTTTCGCTAAACCCAGGAGCGTTATCATAAAAATCATTGCCTTGTATAGTTATGTTCTGCAAGGGTATAATTGAATCACCATATCCTATCAATGGCTGAGCATTTTCAGTATCATTCGGAATAGCAGAAACAGAAGGATTCCAATAGATATGATGAATACTATTATTGGTTATTTCTATGTTCCGGGAAGTGCCATCCATAAATATTCCTATGCTATTGTTGCCAATGCAATTATAAAACTCGAGCCCGATGATTTTTATATAACTCTGGCTTGAAATAGTTAGCAGTGTAGCAGCTTTTGCATTTCCATTTATTGTTACTTTCCCACTGCTATAATTGGTAAGAGTAATATATCCACCCAAACTGGATCCTGAAACAGGAATTACAATTTGTTCAAAATAAGTGCCCGCCATTATTTGAATGGTAGTACCAGGGGTTGCATTATTACAGGCATGCTGAATTGTTTTCCATGGGGTAGCTGTATTTTGTGCCTGCACCTTGGTATAACCATCGCTACCACTGTTTGAAACATAATAGGTTTGACTATAACCCTTCAGGAGCGCTACAAAAAGAAATAAAGGAAGAAGTATGTTTCTAATTTTCATGCTTTTGGCTATAATGCTAACTATATCTTCCTTATTTCAATTGGAATCTTTAAATGCTTTTTATAATCCTCGCAATCATTCATTGAATCTTCATCCCCTTCTTCATATTCCCATACTATCTTTATATCATTACCTTGCTGGTATAAAGCATCTATCTTCTTCATTAAGAGAAGTATTCTCTTGGAGGCGCCCGTGTTATAGTAGAATAACCGAAATCTCATAACAACAGCCTTTTGCTTTTCAGGGGAATAGTTTTCAATCCAATCGAAGATTGCTTTAAAGAATTTCTCAGAATCCTCCGGGATAATCTTACCTTCTATTTCCAGCTCTCCTTTTCCTGAATCGAAGTTCACCTGTGGTGTTGTGAATGTACTGCTGATCTTAAGTTTATCCATTGGTTTTATGTGTTGAAATTTAAAATTTGAAGCCCATAACCAGCATATCATCTGTTTGAAAAGTTGTTCCTCTCCACTCAATATGCGTATGTTCTAATATTGTCTTTTGCTCTGTTAATGGTTTTTTATGAATGTCTAAAAGTAATTGTTTAAACCTTCCTTTCATATATTTTTTGCCCGTTTTCCCTGAAAGTTGGTCAGCATATCCATCAGAAAAAAGGTAAACCACATCTCCTTTCTTTAGTGCCAGATTATGGTCAATTATATTGGCGCTCTGTTCAGCCGGAATACTACCAATACTGTGCCTTAAAGGGTTCATCTCCATTAATTCGTTATCTCTTATCACATATAAAGGATTATATGCCCCCGAAAAAGAAAGAGAATAGTTATTACTTGTTTTGTCTATAGTTACAATAGCCATATCCATACCGTCCCGTGAATACATATCGTTATTTGAAGCAAAACGGCTTATAATCGCAGAATTCATTTCTTTAAGAATATCCTTTGGTTTATAAATCCCCGTTTCATTAATTATATGGTTCAATAGATCATTTCCTACAATAGTAAGCAATGCACCAGGAACACCATGTCCAGTACAATCAACCGCTGCTGCAATCACTTTGGAATTATTTTCCACACCACCAATCCAATAAAAATCTCCGCTTACAATATCCTTTGGCTTATACAGAATAAATGAGTCTGACAATAATCCCTTAATTGTTTGTTCCGAGGGAAGAATAGACTGCTGTATCCTTTTGGCATACTGAATACTATCGGTAATGTCTTTGTTCTTTTGCCTTAGCTCGCCTTCAATATTTTTCAATTCAGTAATATCAGAATCAATAACCATAATATTCTGAAGCTTTCCTTCTTCATCAAATATAGGCGAGAGCATAGATTGAAACCAGCGCTTGCCTAGACCCACATTACTGGTTTCAGATTCATAGGAAACTCCAGTCTTTTTGTCAATACATTCCTGAACCAATTTCTCAATTTCAGGGTGGCTGCTAAGGTCAATTATTGTTGTCCCTCTTTCTTCTTTGAATTGCTCTACCGACATTCCGTAGGTATCGAAAAAAGTATTATTAACCCACTCTAATTCCATTTTGTCATTAAATATCATCAATGTATTTGTTGATTTTCCAACAACAAACGATAACCTGGCCAATTCTTTGTTCAGCTTCTCCTTTTGGCGTGCATTCCTGTATATAAGACTGGCAAATACCACAACAATAAACAATCCGCTTATTACCAACCATAAAATCAATTTCTGTTTTTGCTTTTCTTTTTCAGCAAGAGCATCTTTCCTTTCCTCATCCGCTTTTGTTTGCATATCCTTTTTTTCTTGTTCATTCATTAAAATGATCACCGTTTTCTTTTGCGCATCCTCCTGATACTGGCTTTCGTGAAGTTTTACATCCTCTAATTCTTTAACCGCATTAAGATTAAGTATCACCTGGTCCTTTCTTTCTGACTCTTCTTTTAACTGACGCGCTTGCTTGGTTTTATAATTCGTTTCAAGCACAACCAAATTATATCGGGCCGAGGTTTGCGTTGAATCAAGCTCCAAGGATTTTTCATAGTAATTCTTGGCTAATTCATAATATTCATCAGCATGAATATCATTTTCATTTTCAAACATTCTGGCATATACCGAACCAATAGCATTTGAGAATTCTATTGCCGTTTCCTTTTCATTAAAATGCTTATCCACCAGCCTCATTATATCAATATATTTTCCGTATGCATAAATGCTCATACCAATGCTTGTGCTTTCTTCCTTAAGCAATTTAACAGCATCGTTATGGTATGTAACCGCAATGTATCTTAGGTTCTTTTTAATACCATTAATTATATCACTGTCACTTTCCAGTTCCAATGCCTTTTGAAATGCGACAACTGACCTTTCACGATACTGAGATTTAGGATTGCCTTTCTCATACTTTTTGAACATGTCCTTATAGATCAGTCCGCTATAGAACCAAAATTTCGATTTACCTGTCAGGTCCGGGTCATTAGAGTATGAATCAGCAATATCGAATGCAGAATCTATCTGTCCAGCATTATAATATGTTATCATTGATTTTATAGCAGACCTGAAGCCTTCATTTGAAGCCTGGGAATAAGCCACATGTGGAAGAATAATTGCGCTAAAAACAAAAAATAAACCTGTAATTATTTTTTTCATTAAATCTGATGTCTGAAGAATGAGAAAAGGACTATCTCAGTTTTACGAATTTAAATTCAGTCCTTCTGTTTACTTTATTCTCTTCATCACTGCATTTCACTCCTTTTTTACATTTGTTAAGTAACTTCGTATCTCCATACCCCTTTCCAGTTACCCGTTTAGCATCAATTCCATTTGCAACAATAAAATCTACAGCAGTTTTGGCCCTTTGTTCCGACAACTTCATATTGTCATCCTCGTCACCTGTAGCGTCAGTATGTGAAGAAATTCTCACAATAAGATTAGGATATTTGTCCAATGCCGCAACAACTTGATAAAGTACATTCTGCGCTTCTTCATTTAAATCCCATGAAGCTGGAGGATAATTTATATGGGTTGTAATTGTAGTTGCAGTATCAGACGATTTAATAAAATATTGCAGGTTAAAATAGGTGTCCTCTTCATCTAATGTATCTATGTTTGATAATTCATATGCAAATTGGCCGCTATTATTTCTTTGAAGGTTTTGTACAATTTTTCCATTCGGTTTTGCAATTGCAACAACAGCATTCGCTGGTAGCTTGCTATTCTTATCAAGTACTACCTGGTAAGGTTGATCTGCATTAATTTTCTTAAATGCGAATGCTCCTGTATTATCTGTTGTAGTAGTTTGAATTACCTTCTTTTCGCTAATTAGAGAAACGCCTTGTTGCCCCAGGGGTAGTTTTTGATTGTTATCCTGATAAATTAATTTTGCATGGTAGTCTACGTTCTTTTTTAAACTTACACACCACAAATCATTCGCTCCTGCTCCTACACCTAAAAAAGTATTCTTTAATTTTCCGGCACCCATAAATGCCATACTGTCAATCACAAATGAGAATGCATCGCTTCTTGCATCTGGCAATGTATCGGCATTTTGCTTCCATGCTTTAGAGTTTGGATCAAATTCCCAAAAATCTCTATACCTAATGCTCACCCCATTATACCCTGAATACACATACCCTTTATTGTTGAGTGAGAATACTGCTGCACCCACCCTTGATTGCCCCGGGAAGTCAACATCCTTGGCCCATACGTTCTTTTTAGGATTATAAACATATACACTCTTCTTTGTTGCAGCTACTTCCATGGGTAGTTCACCAAATAAAACATATGCAAGGCCATTAATAACAAAAACAGAAGCCCCTATTCTTCCCTTTTCAGGGAAATCAGCCCTTTTTGTCCAGCTATCTGCTTGCGGATCATATTCCCATAAATCGTTATAAGCAGTTGAATTACCGGGTGTGGTTCCCAGTCCCACGTAGCCTTTACCATCGATGGAAAATCCTATGGCTCCGTATCTTATTCCGTCAGGTAAATCAGCCTTCTTTTCCCATTTACCAGTGCCAGAGCTATATTCCCATAATTCCGTGGAACCCTTTTGGGCATCACCTTCACCTACCAGGCCTGTTGCCACATATGCCTTATCCCCTATTGTAAATGATGTTGCAGATTTTCTTGTTGTTCCCGGGAAATCAGCAATCTTTTTCCAATTGTCAGTTTTAGGGTCATATTGCCAACAGTCAGTCTCTACAAAAACATATCCCCTATTACCAACTGCAAATGCAACCTCTCCTTTTATCTTTCCGCCCGTGAATACAGCTTTCTTCTCCCAAACCATTTCCTTGTTTTGAGCAGACAAACTAAATGTTGTAAGTAAGTATAGGGGAATCACAGGAAAATACCTGAAAAATCGCTTCATAAATTTCAATTAGGAGATTGAGCAAATATATAAACTGTTTCTTCTTATTCTATAGGCGAAGGTAATAATCCTGTCTGATAATTCCACTATTTTTTCCGAGAAAAAATAAAACCATTTCTCAAAAGGTTTCAGCAATACTAATTTCAATAACAAATAACATATCTCACCTATTTTTTTAGTTTTGTAAACATATCCTCATCTTTATGAAAAAATATGGCCATTGCTTATTGGTTATAGTTTTTTTCGGGCTGCTAAACTCCTGCTCATCTTATCACCGCGACCCATCTGAGGTTGTGGTATGGGGGCTTTCTGACCCTGATATGTTAAACCCGATATTAACCACTGCTGCCAAATCCCAGGATATCGATAACAATGTATTCCAGCCTCTCACAAATTTCGATTACCGTACCCTTAAAATGATTCCGGTACTGGCTGATAGTTTGCCTTCTGTACAAATTGATTCTGCAGGACATATGCTAATAACGTTTGAAATACGTAAAGAAGCCAAATGGGATAATGGTTCACCTGTTACAGCAAAAGATGCTGAATTTACTATGAAGGTTATCAAGAATATCAATGTAAATGATGACCCATTAAGGTCATATTACGATATGGTAGGAGACTTTATTCTATACCCGAATAATCCAAGAAAATTTACCATTCTTTGCGACTATAAGTATATGTATGGCCCTATTTCGATGGGCAGTAACACCTATATTCTTCCTGAATACAACTATGACTCGGCAAAAGTTATGGAAAGCTTTACCATAAAGCAAATGCATAATGATAAGAATATTATGCAGGACCCTAAAATGATTGCTTTCGCTAAAGAATTTAATTCTCAAAAATATGCACGTGATCCTGCCCATATATCAGGCAGCGGTGCCTATAAATTCACACAATGGGTAACTGGACAGCGTATTACGTTGGAAAGAAAAAAAGATTGGTGGGGCAATGCTCTTGCAGGAACAAGTTGCTTTTTTGAAGCCAATGCTTCAAAGCTAATTTACCAGACTATTAATGATATGACATCGGCCCTGGTTTCATTAAAAGGTGGAAATATTGATGTGATGTATGGTATAAAGCCACAGGACTTTAACGAACTGCCTAAATCTGAAAAGTTCAATGAGAATTTCAACACTTATACTCCGGTAATTTTAGCCTATGGGTACATTGGTATAAATATGTCAAGTCCTGAGTTTACTGATATTAAAACCCGTCAGGCAATAGCACATCTCATTGACGTGCAAAGAATAATAAAAGATATTTATTATGGTTATGGACAGCCTGTAATTGGCCCCATGGCTCCTACAGATTCATTGAATTATAATTATGCCATACAGCCATACCAATATGATATTGACAGTGCAAAGAATTTGTTAGCACAGGCAGGATGGACAGATAGTGATGGTGATGGAACGTTGGATAAAATAGTTGATGGGCAGAAAATAAATTTCAATGTTGATTTTCTTGTGAATGCTGGAAATGAAAGCAGGAAAAATGAGGCATTGATGTTTAAGGAAGAAGCCCATAAAGTAGGTGTGAATGTAAATGTAATACAACAAGACTATAATATTTACCTGGATAATTTGAAGAAGCACAAGTTCGATATGTTTATAGGTTCATGGGTATTTCAACCCGGACCTATAGATTTTAAACAGATATTTTACACCACCTCTCGCGACGGTGGGGAAAACTGGGTATGCTTTGGAGACAGCAAGTCTGATGCTCTCTTGGACTCTATCAGAAATGAAATGGATGAACAGAAAAGAGCGGGAATGTATAAAAGGTTTCAGTGGATATTGCATGAACAATGTGGTTATATATTTGTATACGCACCGAAGGGCCTAATTGCTATCAGTAAAAAATTCTCGAATGCATATACTTCAGCCAATAGCCCTTTCTTCTGGGAAGCAGGTTTCAAGGCAACGGCAGAAAAATAATGCCTAATTTCACTTCAGATGCTGAAGTATATTACAAAAAGAATTCTCATTTTCATTCCTACATTGATAGTGATATCTTTAATCACTTTCATTATCAGTGTCAACGCTCCGGGTGACCCTGTAGAAACTATACTTAATAAGAAACAAGGAGAATCAGGCCAATCAATAAAAGGATTAGTAAATGATGCGACTTACATATCTCTGCGCCACAAACTCGGACTTGATCTGCCGGTTTTCTATTTCAGCATAACTAATGCAACAGCCAGCGATACCCTATATAAAATTGCAAAAGTTAATGTAAGAGATAATTATGCCCACATATCTTTCATTTATGGTAACTGGCCACTTGTTGCACGATACTATGGGGCAGTGCAGCAGTTTCTGCAAATAATGGATAAACAAGCACCCGATAGCTCTTCTGTTGAAAATATTTCTCTAACCAAAATCGAACTTAATACACTAAACTACAATTTCGAAGACAATAAAATACAAAACAGTTTCGATAAGTTAGAAAAGCTAATGACCGGCTTAAATAAGCCGACACTTCAAACAAGTTTGCATCAGGTGGAAGATTCCTGGCATCAAATAATACTCAACAAATCATCTTATCAGAAATATATACCCACTTTACACTGGTACGGATTCCGTAACCAATATCATCATTGGCTGGTTAGCTTTTTAAGAGGTGATTTTGGCATATCATACCAAGACATGCGACCTGTAAGGCCTATTGTGTGGGAAGCAATGAAATGGACCATGGGAATAAGTCTTATTTCCATTTTGCTTGCATACTTCATAGCAATTCCATTAGGAGTAGAAGCTGCAGTAAACAAGGGAAGTAGAAAAGAAAAAGCTACTACAACAGGTTTATTTATACTCTATTCCTTACCCAATTTCTGGATTGCTACCCTGCTTATTATTTTCTTTTGCGGTGGCGATTGGTTCTCATGGTTTCCTGCACCGGGTGCTGCTCCTATACCAAATGATGCACCCCTCTCTTATCATATAACACAGGGTATTTATAGATTAATTTTGCCACTCTTTTGCTGGACATATACTGCACTTGCTTTTATTTCACGACAAATGAGGGGTGGCATGCTGGCTGTAATCGGGCAGGACTATATACGCACAGCCAAAGCTAAAGGCCTTTCTGAAAGAACTGTGATATGGAAACACGCTTTACGCAATTCTCTCTTACCTATCATCACATTATTTGCAAATGTTTTTCCATTGGTAATTTCAGGTTCTGTTGTTATTGAACAGATCTTCTCTATTCCGGGTATGGGGCAAATAAGCTACAATGCACTTGTGGCTAATGATTATCCGGTAGTATTTGCCAATACTATGTTCGCGGCTATTCTTACCCTGCTTGGAACATTAATTGCAGATATACTGTATGCCTTGGTTGATCCCCGAATATCTTTTGCCAAACAAGCCGTCTGATGAAACTGACTATAAAATCAATATTGTTTCCTAACAGGCACGCCCATGCGGCAATG
Organism: Bacteroidia bacterium; assembly: GCA_035485295.1. Taxonomy (GTDB): domain Bacteria; phylum Bacteroidota; class Bacteroidia; order JABEUT01; family JABEUT01; genus JABEUT01. The sequence goes on along the minus strand of DATHOD010000030.1, from coordinate 10,344 downwards.
GAAAAAACTGCACAAGGTATTGCTACTCCTCAGAGCTACTGGCAAATGGTTCGCAGGCAATTCCGTAAAAACAAAATAGCTGTTCTTGCACTTAGGTTAGTTTATGTATTGGTACTTATAGCATTTCTGTCAGATTTTATAGCAAATGACAAACCCCTTGTGTGCAGTTATAAAGGACATACTTACTTCCCGGTATTTAAATCTTATGTTATTGACATGGGCCTTACAGAATGGCCCACAGAATTACAGAATGCAGAATGGAAGAAACTACAATATGACTGGTTTTTTTTCCCTCCCATACCATACTTGCCCGGAAATATTGACGAAGGCAATGTTCATTCAGTAAGCCCATTCAGCCATCAGCAAATACCTTCCATGCGCTGGCACCATTGGCTAGGCACCGATGAATTAGGTCATGACATCTTCTCTGCTATGATATATGGCACACGCATTGCCTTGCTTGTAGGTATTGCCTCTATGAGCATAGCAACCCTTATTGGTTTGTTGCTGGGCTCTGTAGCAGGTTACTTTGGTGATGAGCGACTTAAAGTTTCGCGCATACGGATAATTTTTGGTGCACTCTTTTTAATCCTAGGTATTTTCTATGCATTCGGAATTCGTTCTTACACATTAGCTGATTCTTTGTCGCAATCATTCTTTGCATTTTTATGGCAACTTCTAATTAGTATTATTGTCTTTATTTTCATTATCGGGCTGGGTCAACTACTAGCTGTTCCATTCCAGCGTTTACCATTCTTAAGAAAGAGAATTAGTATTCCAATAGATATGATTGTGTCTCGCTGCATAGAGGTAATGATATCTATTCCAACCCTATTTTTAATAATAGCCATTGTTGCAATTGGCAAACCTTCTCTTATGATGGTAATGCTAATTATTGGTGCTACTTCATGGACCGGCATAGCCCGTTTTGTACGTGCTGAACTACTAAGAATACGGAGCCTGGAATATATTGAAGCAGCGCACGCTTTAGGCTATTCTGAATCGCGAACTATTTTCCGTCACGCTATTCCTAATGCTCTTTCACCTGTACTTATTGCAATAGCTTTTGGTATTGCCAGCGCTATATTAACCGAAGCAACATTATCATTCTTAGGAATTGGTGTACCGGCTGATACACTCACTTGGGGTGCATTGCTTTCTGAAGCTCGATCAAAGCCAACTGCATGGTGGCTTGCACTATTCCCGGGCATTGCCATATTTATAACTGTAACAATTTACAACTTATTGGGTGAGGGTTTAACAGATGCAATGGACCCAAGGCTAAGGAAATAAATTTAGGCAGCCCGGTGATTTAACCTGATTGCGGCTCTTTGTTTAGCAACATCTACAAACTTTTTGTTTTCAATCTTACTTTCCAACCATGATATAAAATCGAAATAGGAAAGAGTTTGCTGCTCTGTCTTTACTTTGGAAAGCTTTATCAATTCGCTTCTGGTTTGTTCCAATGCTTTCCTAATCTTTTGCCTGTCATATAAGGCTACCGATTTACGTATAAATTTCAATACTATCTGGTCAAAGCGATACGGAGTTTTTTGATTTATAATATAACGATACGTAGAACGGAATTCATATTCAAGCAAGTCGGTATAATCAAGTTCATAGTATATAATTATTCGAAGTATCCTTACAATAATGTTTATTCCCAAATCGGCACTCCGTTTATCTGAATCATTTATAACATCATTTACCCATATAAGTGCCTTGGAATAATTTCCAACACCGAAATTAAGTACTGCCAGATTATATATAAGTGCCGTCCTATTAACAGGTCCAAGACTTTTACGGTAAAATCCAATATTTTTTTCCACCTCAGCCACCAGCTGTATGCTATTTGCATATTCGCCCATTTGCATATAAGCATCAAGAATATTTATATCTGCAAATGCCCTTCGTTTATCCGAAATATCTATCCGTTTTATTTCATCCGACAAAAATGGAAGCATATCTTTCCTTCCAACTAATGAAGAAGAAGTAATAAGACGGCTAAGAGATGACAAATAACGTTCTTTCCATATATGAAGTTCAAGCATGTTTGGGTTCGCCCTGAACAATTCCACCATACTCATGTCATTCTCATAACTGTCTCTTACTTTACCAGTCATGGTATTATATAATGATAGTATACGCAGATAGAAAAACTGATTAAAAAAGGAATCACCTCGGAAGCCTTCCTTATTTATTATCTGAAGCATTTGTTTTTCCAGGTACTTTAACTGGGTTGGTGAAAGTCGCTGACCTACCTTTCTCTGATAAAAACCTACACGATTACTAAGGTGCTTGATACGGCCCTCTTCCATTATCTTATCCGATAATTTCTTGGTTTCCTTAAGCAGATTATTTGACACCGCCATTTCATCCAGTTCAATATTCCTCAGGCGCACTATTTCAAGTTTTAATTCCGACAGCTCATAGGTATTAGCCAGTTTATCGGCTTTATCCAAAATATCTTTTCTGGCAATCATTAATCCTTTAGCAAGCAATATTTCAGCCTGGTGTAGCATATTCAGTATACGAGGATAGGCGGAACTTCTTAAATGAAAATTATGAAGGGCGTCAAGAATTAGGTAGTAAAGATTGTGCTTGTTTATCTTTAATTGAGAAATGAATTTCCTATCCTTTATTTTCCTTGCAATCTCATCGTCACTAATAGTCTCTGCATCATTTATAAGGTTATATAATTTAAGGATATTTGTTGCCTTTTTATGTTTCGCTAGAAAGATAGCAACATACCTTTTCTCATTCTTTTTGAGAGATTTTATAAGTTTGAAAAGGTTAGAATTTTCCATTGGATTATTAACTTATGATACTTATAAAGATAATAATTATAACTCAAATATATAATATATGGGTAATCTATGCAATATTAAGAGCAATATTTACATTAATGGATTATTAACTAACAGTTAAATCTTTGTTCTGTTTTGCTTTGTATGTAGAATAAGTTTGGGACATGAAACTAATCATGCACCCTGCCATGAACAAGAAAAAAATCTTTGTTCTAAACTCTATCACCCTATTTACCTTATTGGTTTTCGTAGCTAACGGGCAGAAGCACGAATCATATCCTATCTCTAAACCGCTTCAGTCAGGAACTGGTGGCACAAATACTCCAAAAGCTCCGGAGCAAGATGGAAAATCTTCTGTGCTGTGGACCTCGCAGCCTTTTGATCACCAGTTATTTATTAAGAACGCAGGGCAGTTTGACAAAGATATTAATACAAATGATAAAGTACTATACGGTGCGCAGGTTGGCAGGGCTAATGCTTATTTTACAATTAATGGCCTTACATATAAGTATAAAGATATAGGAGAGCCAAAGAAGGCAGAAAACAAAGAAAAAGAAAAAAAGGAAAGAGAGGAACAAGAGAAGAAAGAAGAGTCTAAAACCCAGTTTACAAGCTTAGTTTGGATTGGCTCTAATCCCAATGCTTCAATTGAAGCGGAAGAAAAGCAATCTTATTCATATGGTTATCCTGCAGGTGATAAGGGAACTATAAGCACTAATGTATATAAAAAGCTAACATATCATAATCTATATGAAGGAATAGATGTTGAGTACACATTCCCTAATGATAAGGATGGTATTAAGTACACTATCATAGTTCATCCGGGCGCTGACCTTTCTATAGTAAAGCTAGAATATGTAAATGCAGATGGAACAATAAGAATTAATAGAACCGGAGATGCAATTATTGAGACTGATCTGGGCAAATTTACTGACCACGCTCCTATTTCTAGTTATAAGGAAGGTGGAAGTGTAAATGTATTGTACAAAATAAATGGAAACGAGGAATCATTTAATGCTGATTACGATAGATCTAAAACCTTAATAATTGACCCCTGGACCACTGCACTTGTTTTTACAGGCGGTTATAATGATGGGTATGATGTTGATTACGATTACAATGGCAACGTATATGTGCAAGGGGCATGGGGGCCAGAGCAATTGGCAAAATACAATAGCGCAGGTGTAAAGCAATGGGTATTTAATGAAACTACATTTAACACAGGATCGAGCCAACCTTGTTATGGTGACTTTGCAGTTAACAGGAATAATGGCGAATGCTACTGTGCAGAAGGGGATAGAGAAATTACTACCGGTGCTATGATAATGAAAATTAACACCAATGGTGTGCTAATGACAACATTTCCCGGTAACGTAAATTACCAGGAAATGTGGAGGATAGCGTATAATTCATGTACTAATGATCTAGTAATTGCGGGTGGTGGTACCAATGCAAATAACCAGGCTGCAACGCTTGATACCGGCTTAACTACAATAATATTAGTAAATGCCCTGGCAGCAACATGCCCGTATCACGATATGGTGACACTTGCCCTTGACCCAAATGGAACATCATGTTATATGGCCTCATCCGAGTCATGCGATTTTATATGCACACAAGCATCAGCTGATGACCAGCTATTAAAGCTTCCTTTGCCTGCACTTACGCCAAATATTTTCAAAACCGCTGCTCCTTCGATAGGAAGCTTCCCGGAAGATATTCAGGATGTGAATTACATGACATGGAGTGGCGTACCTACCAATGGCTTTAATGGTTCAGCATGCAGCCCCAATTTTTTATACATGTATGATGGTGCAACAGTTTGGCAACTTAGTAAAACAACTGGTGCAAAAACAAAAACAAAAGCTATTGCAGGAGGTACACAACAATCGTGGGGTGGAATAGATGTAGATGAATGCGATAACACAATTTACGTTGGATTTAAGAAAACAGTACAAGTTTATAATTCCTCACTTACTTTAACAAGTACGCTTACTGCAAATAACACCGTGTATGATGTAATGCTGGGCCGGAATTACAAAACCCTATATGTCACCGGGCATGGGTTTGTACAAGCTATTAATACAGGATCTACAAGCGTTTCAACTGCAAATGTTACGAACCCAGCTACCTGTGGTTCCTGCAATGGAACTGCAAGAGCAGACCTTACGCTTTGTGGTTCAATTGATACAACAGGTGCAACATATTTATGGAGCAATGGTGCAACAACACATACAATAACAGGTTTATGCGCCGGTACATATACAGTAACCATAACCCCGGCAGGTAATTGCCAGACTAAATATGTAGATACTGTAAATGTTCCGGTGAACCCGGGACTTACCGTAAATGTTACTCCTTCTTCAGCGTCATTATGCTCAGGAGGTTCTACTTCACTGACTGCCAGTGGCGCAACCACTTATACATGGAGCCCGGGTACAGGATTAAGCGCAACTACAGGCTCAACAGTAACTGCGAATCCGGGTACTACAACTACGTATACCGTGACAGGTACAACGGGTGGGTGTAATGGCACACAAACTGTAACTGTATCGGTAACTCCTACTCCAACAATAAATGTAACACCGTCATCATCTACAATATGCTCCGGCAATTCGGTTAGCCTAAGTGCTACCGGGGCCACAAGTTATACATGGAGCCCACCAGGGGGATTAAGTTGCACAAGCTGTCCAAACCCAACAGCTAATCCGGGCTCCACTGTTACTTATACCGTTACAGGTACAACGGCAGGATGTACCAGTAAGGACAGTGTACTTATCACTGTTAACCCTACACCTACCGTAAATGTAACACCTGCATCAGCAACATTATGCAGTGGCGGTTCTACTACATTAACCGCATCGGGAGCTACAACATATACATGGAGCCCAGGCACAGGATTAAGTGGAACTACAGGTGCGGTAGTAACTGCTAATCCCGGTTCAACCACCACGTACACAGTCACAGGAACTATAGGTACATGTACAGCTTCAAAAACAGTAACAATAACTATTGTAGCTACACCAACAATAAACGTAACACCGTCGTCACCTTCAATATGCTCCGGAGGCTCAGTTAGCCTTAGTGCCACCGGCGCTACAACCTATACGTGGAGTCCATCAGGGGGATTAAGTTGCACAAGTTGTCCAAACCCAACAGCTAATCCGGGCTCTACAGTTACTTATACTGTTACAGGTACAACAGGAGGCTGTACCAGTAAGGATAGTGTATTAATTACTGTTAATCCTACACCTACATTAAATGTTACACCATCATCATCTACTATTTGTTCCGGGGGCTCAGTTAGCCTAAATGCAACCGGAGCAACAAGTTATACGTGGAGCCCACCAGGGGGATTAAGTTGCACAAGTTGTCCAAACCCAACAGCTGATCCGGGCTCCACAGTTACTTATACAGTTACAGGTACAACGGGCGGATGTCCAGGTAAAGACAGCATGCTAATCACAGTTAATCCTACACCCACATTAAATGTAACACCATCATCACCTACTATATGTTCTGGAAATTCTACTTCACTGAGTGTAACCGGAGCAACAAGTTATACGTGGAGCCCACCAGGGGGATTAAGTTGCACAAGTTGTCCAAACCCAACAGCTAATCCGGGCTCCACTACTACTTATACTGTTGTAGGCACTACGGCAGGTTGTACAGGCAAGGACAGTGTAACTATTACTATCAATCCAACTCCTACTGTTACCGCTACAACAGGTGTATTAACAACCATCTGTGCTGGAGATAGTATTTTACTTCAGGCTGGTGGCGCAACTACTTATGCATGGAACCCGGCAGGAAGCGTAGCATGCTCAACTTGTCAGAATACAAATGCTGGACCTGCAACTACAACCACTTATACAGTTACAGGTACTACAAATGGATGTAGTAGTACCGCTACAGTACAAGTTAATGTGAATCCAACACCAACTGTAACTGCTATTGCAACAACACCAACTCTTTGTTCAGGTGGCAGCACTCCAATTAACGTGAGTGGAGCAACTACTTATACATGGAGCCCATCTACAGGATTAAGCTCTACTACTGGTGCTTCAGTTACTGCAACACCAGCAACAACCACCACATACACTGTGGTAGGTACTAACGGAAGTGGCTGCAAAGATTCTGCTATCGTTACTGTAACGATTACACCAACACCTATATTAACTGTTACACCTCCTTCACCGGGAATTTGCGGTGGTGATTCTGTAATAATGACTGCTAGTGGTGCAAGTACATACACCTGGTCTCCGGGTACAGGATTAAATGCAACTACCGGTGCGGTAGTAACTGCTACACCAGGAACTACAACAACTTATACAATTACAGGTTCAAACGGAGCATGCAGCAGTACACAAACTGTAACCATAACTGTAGGTGCATTAACGGTATCGGCTACTCCTGGAAGTCCAACAATTTGTTCAGGAAATTCTACAACAATTACGGCAACAGGAGCAGTGACTTATGTGTGGAGCCCTGCTACAGGGTTAAGTTCAACAACGGGTTCAAGCGTAACCGCTAATCCTGGATCGACCACGACATATACCGTAGTTGGAAGTTCCGGCTCAGGTTGCAAGGATAGCAGTATCGTAACCATTTCAGTAACGCCAACACCTACATTAACGGTTACACCTCCTTCTGCTACAATCTGCAATGGAAGCAATACATCACTGACAGCAAGCGGAGCAACAACGTATAGTTGGTTACCTGCTACCGGGCTAACGTGCACCAATTGTCCAAATCCAACCGCTAGCCCTGGTTCAACAGTTACATATACTTTAACAGGAACAACAGGTGGATGTACTTCAAAAGATAGCGTCACCATTACAATAGATAATCCTGCCATTTCAGTAGCAACAACCGGTTCTACCATTTGTAGTGGTAGCAGTACTGTGCTAACTGCAAGTGGAGGAACAAGTTATTTGTGGAGCCCATCAGGGGGGTTAAGTTGTACAAGTTGTTTCAACCCAACAGCTAATCCGGGCTCCACAACTACATATACCGTAGTAGGTACAGACGCGCTTGGCTGCAAGGATAGTAACACAGTTACTCTAACAGTTAATCCAACACCAACAGTTAGCGTGACAGCTATTGACTCATCAATATGCCAGGGGTCTGCTACAACATTAACTGCAAGTGGTGCATCTTCATATACATGGACACCGGGTACTGGTTTGACTTGTACAAATTGTACAAGCACTACTGCAAATCCTACAGGTACAACTACTTATACCGTAATTGGAACAGGTGTTGGTGGTTGTAACGATACAGCCAAGTTCACACTTACAGTAAATCCAACTCCAACGGTTAGTATTAGCCTCTCTACCGGCAATACAATATGTTCTGGCCAATCTGTAACATTAACAGCAAGTGGTTCTACCACATATAAATGGAGTACAGGTTCTACTGCAAGCAGTATAACAGTAACACCTGCAGGCACCACTACATATACTGTAAAAGGTTCTAACGGAACTTGTTTTGACAGTGCATCGGTAACAATCACATTGTATCCTCCACTGGTAGTAACTATGTCTACCAACGATTCTATTTGTGCAGGTAAAACAGGACAGATCTCAGCGAGCGCAAGCGGAGGTAACCCACCATATACCTATTCATGGAATAATGGATTAGGAATGGGATCCGGGCCATTTACAGTTAGCCCTTCATCTCCTACCTATTATGTGTGTACTGTAACTGATGGCTGTAGTAGCCAAAAAGACTCAGCTGAGGTTTATACTTTTACTTCAAGCCCACAAGCTGCATTCACTGCTGTGCCAAATACTATTATGGGGGGACAATATGTTACATTCGTAAACACAAGTACAGGCGCAAGTTCATACGTATGGAATTTAGGTAATGGTAGTACATCTACTGACTCTTCAGTATACTATCAGTACCTGGCTTCCGGTAATTATATTGTATCCCTTATAGTATCAAACAACTTCGGATGTACCGATACCGCCTATGATACTGTACATGTTATGCAAAGCATAATTGTTCCCAATGTATTTACTCCTAATGGTGATGGTTACAACGATGTGTTCCATGTAACAGCAGGAGGATTTGCAACTTACTTTATAGAGATATTCAACCGTTGGGGAGAAAAGGTTTTTGAAGCTAACTCGCCTGACATAGATTGGAATGGCAGAAGTACTGCTGGCGTAGAAGAATCGGATGGCACTTATTATTACATTATTAAAACCACAGGCTACGACGGAAAAGCCTATAACCTAACTGGTTACATTCAATTAATCAGATAAAATTCAGAACAATGCATCATAAGAAACTACTCTTAGTATCTGCAATTCTATTATGTGCCTGGGCCAGCAAAAGTCTTGCCCAGCAGGTAGGCGATTCAAAATGGGAAATTAAAGACCCATTTACGCATAAAGTATTTATTGAAAATAAAGGGCAGTTCAAATTGCCTGGTAACAACGAGCCTGTTCTATTTGCATTTGATGAAGGTGCCTCGGGTATTTACTTTACCAGGAAAGGTATAACCTATCGTTTTACTAAGATTACTGCCAAAGAAAAAGAGGAATCAGCAAGAAGTAAAGAGGAAGAAGATAAATCTGAAGCACAAACTGATGCGGTAAACATGGTATGGCTAGGTAGTAACAGCAATGTGCAAGTAGTTGCTGAAGAACAAACACCTGATTATTTCAGCTATGGAATTAAAGAAAATGGAGACGTAAGAAACGTCAATAATATTAACGCCTACAAAAAAATTACATATAAAAATCTTTATCCCGGCATAGATGTAGAATTTATTTTCCATCAAGGCACTGGAATAGAATACTCACTCATTCTGCATAGCGGAGCAGATGCTTCACTTTTTAAAATGAAATACTCTGATGGGCACACTGTTTCAATTCAAAATGGTGATGTACATATATCTACTTTGTTTGGTGATATTATTGACCATGCCCCTAAAACATTTTATTCGGCAAATAAGACATCTATCGTTGCTTCACACTTTACTAAACAAGGCAATACAGTTTCATTTGCGTTGAGTAATTATGATCATTCACAAGCAATAACAATCGATCCATGGACTATTACACCAACCTTCTCTAATTCCAACAGAATCTGGAATGTTCAAACTGACGCAACAGGAAATGTTTACCTGTATGGTGGAGATTCTCCACTAATGCTGGCAAAATACACTTCAGGCGGAGCACTTATATGGACATACAATACACCATGGGATTCATCAAGCTATTGGTTGGGAACAATGATAACAGATCATTCCGGAAACTCATACATTACTTCAGGCTCAAATGGTGAAGTTTCAAAAATAAATTCCGGTGGTGGACTTGTATGGCACAATAATCCTAATGGTGCATTTAGTCCAACATATGAATATTGGCACGAGGCCCTGAATTGTGACCAAACTCAATTAGTTATTGGTGGAATGTATGGCACCGGAACTCCTCCGGGTGGGTGGCGCGGCGCTATGATGCTTATAAATATGGCAAGCGGAGCAGTTACAACTAATAAAGTAGTAGGTAGTGCTTCAGGTTTT
>DATHOD010000029.1:0-26251 GCA_035485295.1 Bacteroidia bacterium | reverse complement strand
ATGATCTGATGCGTTTATTTGGTTCCGACCGTATAGCCCGAATGATGGATAGAATGGGTATTGAAGAAGGTGAAGTGATACAACACTCGCTTATTACAAAATCTATTGAACGTGCACAAAAGAAAGTAGAAGAAAACAACTTCGGTATACGTAAACGCCTTATCGATTACGATGATGTAATGAACCAGCAACGCGAGGTGATATACACCCGTCGTCGTCATGCATTATTTGGCGAAAGATTATCGCTTGATATATCGAATATGTTCCTTGATGTGTGCGAAACCATTGCATCGGAATACCATACACCCGATATTCTTGATTACGATGGATTTAAAATAGAATTGCTGCGTGTGCTTTCAATGGAGTGCCCGATATCGCAAGCTGATTTTGAAAGTATGAAGACCGAAGAGATTGCGTATGCAGTATTCGATAAAGTACAAGCTTGGTACCAGAAGAAGCATGATAAAATTGCACAGGAAGTGTTCCCATTCATTAAGAGCGTGCATGAAGACAAATCGAATAATTTCCAGATAGTACAGATACCAATTTCAGATGGAATACGCGTAATGCCTGTTGTAGTTAACCTGGAAGAGGCTTTCGAAACACAAGGTAAGGCAGTAATGCGTGAACTGGAAAAGACGGTGATATTGGCTGTGATGGACGACGAGTGGAAGGAGCATTTACGTGAAATGGATGATCTTCGCCAATCTGTACAAAATGCGGTATACGAGCAAAAGGATCCGTTGCTCATATACAAATTTGAATCGTTCGAGCTTTTCAAAACAATGCTTATAAAGGTTAATAAGAGCATTACAACATTCTTGTTAAAGAGCGCTATTTTTGTAAATAACCCTAACCAGATACAGGAAGCACAGGTTTTGGAACCCGCTGAAGTGGAATACGAAACAAGCCGCCCCAATAATGAAGCTGCTACAGCACAGCAAGGCGGAGAAGCACCGGCGCCTAAGCCACAACAACCTGCTAAGGCTGAAAAGAGAGTTGGACGTAACGACCCTTGTCCTTGTGGTAGCGGTAAAAAGTATAAGAACTGTCACGGGAAGTAATTAGAACAGATAATAGTCTTTTATTAAAGCCCTTTGATTAGGGCTTTTTTAATTAAGTAGTTTAAATATCTATTTTTGTTTTAGCTTTTCCTTATAATTAAATTTCAACTTCTGTAACTGAGTGAGTTTAGTAAGAAAGAAGCAGCGAGATTGAGACTAAACCTGGATAAAATGACAATAACCGAAAGCGGGGAAAGGAAAATTGAAGTTATTAATGGATTAAGAGGGCTTGCTATTATAGCTGTTCTATTCCATCATACTATTTCGCATCACCTAATGAGATTGTTTATAGTAGAGAATGGGTGGCTTGGCGTAAACTTGTTCTTTATTCTCTCGGGATTTGTTCTGTACAAGCCGTACTTGCTCGGTCAAAGGACGTTTACTACAAAAGGGAGCATCTTAAAATTTTATAAGCACCGGTTCTTAAGGCTATATCCTTTATATGCTTTTGTTTGCATAATTTCCGTTGTTTTTGTTGCTAAGATCAGTACTGATTCTATAAAAAATCTAGTGGAAACCTTATCTACTTTGTCCATGTTTAACAGCAAACATTTTTACCCTGTTTTGAATGGTGTATTCTGGTCTTTGAATTTGGAAATTTGGTTTAGCATAATTTTTCCTTGTTTAATATTTTGTTTTAATAAATATGGGTTTAATAAGGTAGCTGTCGTAATTTTTATTTTAGCATTTATATTTCGTTTTGCCGGAACATATTATACCTGGACCAATATTAATGTTAACCCAATTAAAGATTGCGTTATAGCAAGGATGGATGATTTTATGTTGGGGATAATAATTTGTAAGTTATACTATACAAGACATAAAATATTTAAACTAAATAATATGCTGCTAATTATATTGTCAGTATTATTTATTTCAGGCAGTTGCTTGTATTGGGACTATATCATGCAATTTAACGGTGACAGGATGTTTATGGCCATTGCAAATAATATTTTACAAATAGGTTTTCTCTTTTTAATTGTAATTGCTTTAAAAGAAGATAACGTCATTAATAAAATATTCAGATTAAAACCACTTCAACTAGCAGGTCTTATGTGCTTTTCATTGTATGCGTGGCATGGTTTACTTTTAGAAGTGGTTAATTTCTCAACGCCTTTTTCAATTGTTAAGCTGTTAGGTTATTACTTTTTCACGTTCGTTATTTCAGTATTTACTTATAGATATATTGAATTTGGCTCTATAAAAGATTGGAAAAAAATATTTCTGATAGAATCAGCTTCAAAATAGTTGTGGTATTAAGGCCAAACAGTATTAAGTTTCAGGAATGGATATTTATGCAGTTTAATACCATTCTTGTTCCCTTCATCTAAATCATATAAATTCTATACATTTGCTTATACCCATTTAGCAAAACCCTGATGAAAAAGAATTATTCCCTACTTATCTTTTTTCTGTTTTTAATCAAGGCGTCTCTATTTTCTCAAATTACAACTATAACGGGTTTTGGAACAAACCCCGGTGCCTTGAATATGTATGCCTATGTACCTACAGGTATAAGTGGCCCTGCTGCTTTGGTTGTTGCTATGCATGGCTGCACCGAAAATGCAAATATGTATGCTACCCAAACCGGCTGGAATAAATTAGCTGACTTGCATAAATTCTACGTTATATATCCTGAACAAGTGAGTACCAATAACAGCAGCCTTTGTTTTAATTGGTTCGATACTACCGATGCCAGCCGCAATGTAGGTGAGGCGTTGAGTGTTAAGCAAATGGTAGATTATATGAAAGCGCATTATTCTATTAATGCATCAGAGGTATATGTTACCGGCCTTTCGGCTGGAGCAGCTATGACTGCAGTAATGATGGCAACCTATCCTGATGTGTTTAGCAAGGGAGCAATTATGGCGGGCGTACCCTACAAAGCAGCAACAAGTGCATTAACAGCGGATAATGCAATGAATGGATTAGTAACCATGACTCCCGCACAATGGGGTGCATTGGTGAGAACTCAGAATCCGAGCTATGCAGGGGCTTATCCTAAAGCAATGATATGTCAGGGAACAGCAGATTTTGTTGTAAGCCCTACCAATGCTACTGAACTTGTAAAGCAATGGACCTTTATGAACCATGCAGACCAGACTGCGGATTCTACGAATAATGCTTTTCAGGGTAATGCAAATGTGGTTTTATCTATATACAACGACAGCAATAGTAACCCTGTAGTGTATCTTTATAAAATAACCGGAATGCCGCATGGCATTGCGGTAGATACAGGTGCTTGTCCTCGCCAGGGTGGCGCTACAGGCACATATGCAATTGAAGAAACAAATTTCCATTCTACTTATTGGGCTGCAGATTTCTTCCAGCTTATACCCAATCCATATTCAATAACCGGTTCGATTAGTGTGAGCAAATCCGCTTCAGGAATTGTGTATAACGTTCCGGTTACTAGCGGTTCCACTTATACATGGACAGTTCCTGCCGGTGCCATTATAGCAAGCGGACAAGGCACGAACTCCATCACTGTAAATTTTGGAACCCATAGCGGATTTGTATCAGTTACAGAAACCATGAAGAATGGATGTGAGAACGATCCTGCTCAACTTTATGTTACAGTTAGTACAAGTACAGGTATCGCAGAAATAAACTCTCATACGGGCATGGTTTACTACAATAATGCTGAGAACAGCATCCATACAGAAAACATTCCTGTAAGTGCTTTTAAAACATTACACATTTATAATTTACTGGGGCAAGATTGTACTCCTGTTTATTCGACTCAAGGCAATACTTTGTTTCTGCAAAAGCATCTTACTAATGGCATGTATATCATTAGCATGCAAGATGAATCGAGCCTTTATACCGGTAAGATAGTAGTCTATTAGAATACTTTCACTGCGCGTACATCGTGCTTTGATTTTTGATCGTTGGCAGCTTGTATGCCACTTTCAAAATCCTGATAGCAAGCCGACCCGTGGCTATATTCTTCGGAAGCCCAGTAATGCGCACCTGAAAAACCACCAACTTTATCTTCCTTCTTATAGAGTTTATCAAGTTCATCTTTAGTAGGTAAGTGCCAGCCATTACCCAATGCGGCACAGGCCTTTACAGCATCTGCCCAATTCATTTTGCCGCAATCTTTCGGTGCTGCTATAAGGCCATGTTGGCCCGTTTTATCTACCCAATATACAATACCGCTATCGAGTTTATCGCCTATTTTATATTGAGCTTTTATGCTAAAGCTAAAGGCAAGGCATGCGAAAAGTAATATGCTGATTTTTTTGAGAATATTGTTCTTCATAGTAAAGTAATGAAGTTCAAAAATAAAAAAAATCATTTCAAGGAAATAAATGTCTTAAGAATAAAGCCTCTCCGAGGCTATTCGTTTCTTATATCCTTACCCCAGTGTAATTTCTTACGCAGGGTTTCAGTGAAACTAGTTCCCGGTATTTGAATCAATTTTACTCCGAATGATTCTTTACGGATCGTCAGTTCAATAGAGGAATCGATATCCTCGGTACGTGAATCAAGCGAAACAAGATTCATAGGATTCCTACCTTCTACTTTTAGCTTAATAGTATAACTATCGGGTATAACCACGGGGCGTACATTAAGGTTATGCGGAGCAATAGGGGTTAGAATAAAACTGGAATCATCGGGCAATAATATTGGGCCACTGCAGCTAAGTGAATAAGCAGTTGATCCTGTCGGGGTTGCAACGATCAATCCATCAGCCCAATATGAGTTCAAAAATTCACCATTAAGGAAGGTATGTATTGTTAACATGGTTGAAGCATCTTTACGTTGCACACATATCTCATTAAGGGCATAATTGTATTTGCCAAAAAGCGAATTAGTTGTTTCAAGGCGTAATAAAGTACGGTTCTGAATAGTGAACTTCTTATTCTTCAAAGCTACCAGTGCAGGCGAAAAATTCTCTTCGGGTACTATAGCCAAAAAGCCTAGCCTGCCTGTGTTTATTCCAAGGACAGGTATATCGGTCTGGACAACAAATGGTAGTGTTTCAAGTAATGTTCCGTCGCCACCAATACTTATCATATAGTCGGCAGAGCCTTTAGGAAGCTCAGTAGAAAATGTAGCTGGTTTCTTCTTGAAAGGTATTATTTGGCTTAGCGCAGTATAATATGCTTCGTGTATAATATATTCAAACCCAAGCCCATCGAGTTGGGCAAAAAGGTTTTTAACCTCGTCAGTAAGATTAGAAGGGGTAGGGCGACCATAAATAGCAATCCGCATAAACCGAAATTAGTACCCCAAAGTTAGCAAATCTGTTTAGTTCTTGCCCCCCCGCCCCCTAGAGGGGGTGAACTAAATGGGAATTGAAGCCCCTTTAGGGGTTTGTGGCTGTAATAAGCAGTATCTTTGAAACAAATAGTCTATTATGATAGAATTTAAGCGCCTTAACCACATTCAGATATGTATACCCAAGGGTAAGGAAGAGGATGCAAGAAGGTTCTATACTTATACCATAGGGCTTAAAGAAATACCTAAGCCTGAGGCACTTATACCCAATGGTGGCTTATGGTATCAAGTGGGTGATATACAGCTACATATAGGTACTGAAAACGAGATTAATAAATCGAAACGTCACCCTGCTTTTGAGGTGGTTAATATACAGACTGCACGTGAGCATTTAGAGATGCATATGGTCCCTATAAAAGAAGAAACCGAAATACCCGGCCAAAAACGACTTTCTTTTACCGATCCTTTTGGGAACAGGATAGAACTGCTCCAAATAATGTGATTTTAATCCGCCGGATGCAATGTTTTTATTAACTATTAAAGGGTAATAAAAAGTGTTAAAATAATTGTAATAGCAACTTATTCCCTTTATCTTCGTTAAGAGAAATAAGAATGGGCTATTATGGTTGAGAAGTTTCTGCAATACCTGCAATACGAGAAGAATTTTTCACGCCATACAATCATATCGTATAAGAACGACCTTGCGCAGTTCACCATATTCCTGAAGAACATTTACGAAACAGAAAAACCGGAAGAAGCTACTTCTTCTATGGTTCGTTCATGGATGGCATCACTTATGCAGGAAAAAATATCGGCACGCAGTGTTATACGTAAAGCATCGGCATTGCGAACATTCTATAAGTTTTTGTTGCGTGAAGGTACAATAACTGCCGACCCAATGGTGAAGATAAGCACACCTAAAACACCATCGCGCTTGCCTGTATTTGTTAATAAAAAGGAAATGGGAAACCTATTGGATGGAATTGAATTCCCGGATAGTTATGAGGGTCTTCGGAATAGACTAGTTATTGAAATGTTCTATGCTACCGGTATTCGTCTTTCAGAATTAATAACCATGAAGGACAGCGATGTAAATATTTATAACCTAACCATAAAAGTATTTGGAAAGAGAAGTAAGGAGCGTATTATTCCTATTACCACTCACCTGAAAGGCGATATCGAAAAGTACCGTGAAGCGAAGAATAAGATTGGTGCAAAGGGGAATTATTTTTTTGTGAATGAGGATAACAAACCGCTTTACGAAAAATTGGTCTACCGTATTGTCAACAAATATATTGGTATGGTAACCACCCTGCAAAAGAAAAGCCCACACGTGTTAAGGCATACTTTTGCAACTCACATTTTAGATAACGGAGCTGATATAAATGCTGTGAAAGAATTGCTGGGCCATGCTAATCTTTCAGCAACACAGGTGTATACACACAATACTTTGGAAAAGCTAAAGCGCGTCTATAAGCAGGCGCATCCCAGAGGCTAATAAGAATTTAGTAACCATATAAAATCAAGGATTATGCAAGTTAAAATTCAGTCTATTCACTTTGATGCAGATAAGAAACTGCTCGATTTCGTTCAGGAGAAAGTTGATAAACTAGGACACTATTACGACGGAGTAATGGGAGGTGAAGTATTTCTCCGCCTTGAAAAATCTAAGGACACACAAAATAAAATAGCTGAAATAAAGCTCCAGACACGGACAGGGGAGCTATTTGCAAAGAAGCAATGCAAATCGTTTGAAGAAGCTGTTACCGAAACTACATTGGCTCTTCGCAACCAGGTAAAGAAGCATAAGGAGAAGGTTAAGAACCTGTAAGGCACCGTTAATTAAATTTAGTATTTTCAACCTCTCGGGCATAAGTTCGGGGTGGTTATGGAAGATACTACACATTTAAAACAATCACTCTCACTTTTCGATGCTACTATGATTGTGGCTGGCTCAATGATTGGGTCGGGTATATTTATAGTTAGTGCAGACATGTCGCGTCAGCTTGGCTCGCCAGGTTACCTTTTATTGGCATGGGTGGTTAGCGCAGTTATTACGTTGATGGCAGCCTTAAGCTATGGTGAACTGGCAGGTATGATGCCAAAAGCAGGCGGACAATACGTTTACCTGAAAGAAGCCTATGGCCCAAGGTTAGGTTTCATGTATGGGTGGACAGTCTTTGCAGTTATTCAAACAGGTACTATTGCGGCTGTTGCCGTCGCCTTTGCTAAATATACCGCAGTATTTATTCCTGCAGTAAGCACAACCAATATCCTTTTGGATTTAGGTTTTCTCAAAATATCGGCTGGACAAGTACTGGCAATAGCCATCATTGTTATTATAACATACATAAATAGCAAAGGAGTTCAAACGGGTAAAATGCTCCAGGGCATATTCACATCTACTAAAATAATTGCCTTGTTATTGCTGATAATCGTTGGTCTACTTGTCGCATTTAATGGACACTTTATACATGAGAATTTTCAAAACATGTGGCAGGCATCTGCCACCACTGATAAAGGCACTTTTCCATTATCAGGCTTTACATTGTTGGGTGCGCTTGGTGTGGCAATGGTAGGCTCATTATTCTCTAGCGATGCATGGAACAACGTTACATTCATATCAGCTGAAATAAAAAAACCGGGGCGTAACATACCACTCTCTTTACTGATAGGAACACTTATAGTTGGTGTGCTTTATATCCTTGCAAACATTACTTACCTCTGCATACTTCCGCTACACGGTACCCCAGGTGGAACAGATGTGATGCATCAAGGAATTCAGTTCGCAAAAGATGAGCGTGTAGCAACAGCCGCAGTATCAATTATTCTTGGTAATGCCGCGACTTACGTAATGGCAGCGCTCATTATCATATCTACATTTGGGTGTAACAATGGTATAATCTTATCCGGTGCTCGCCTCTACTACGCCATGGCACAAGATGGCCTGTTCTTTAAACAAGCAACACAGCTTAATAAGAAAGGTGTACCTGGTAAGTCATTAATTTTTCAATGTATTTGGGCTTGTGCATTATGCCTATCAGGTAAGTATAATGAGTTGCTGAATTATGTAATAATAGCTTCCTTGCTCTTCTACATATTTACCATTGCCGGAATATTTATCCTGCGCAAAAAGCAACCAGACGCTGAAAGGCCATATAAGGTCTTTGCCTATCCTATTCTGCCTGCACTGTACATACTCACAGCCAGTGCAATCTGCATTGACCTGCTAATTGACAAAAGCACTCAGAATGATACCTGGCCGGGAATTATTATAGTATTACTGGGGATACCCATATACGAAATCGTAAAAAGAAAGCGACAAGCATAGGTTATGCAATCTGTCAGCGCAGAAGAATTCTTTAAGCTATCGGCACAATACCCTGTGGTAGATGTCCGCACCCCTGCTGAGTTTGAACGCGGACATATTCCGGGAGCAATGAATATTCCATTATTTACGAATGAAGAAAGAGCAATAATAGGAACACTTTATGTGCAAGAGGGTAAGCAACCTGCTATGCTTAAGGGCCTAGAACTCGTCGGACCGAAATTTGCCGATTTTATTAAAAGCGCTGAGCAGATTGCAGTTGACAAAACATTATTGGTGCATTGCTGGAGGGGTGGTATGCGCAGCGGTGGCATGGCATGGTTATTTGAATGGTATGGTTTTAAAGTGTACACGTTGCAGAAAGGATATAAAGCTTTCAGGCATTTGGTACTCGAGACATTTACTAAACCAAGGAAGATAAAAGTACTGGCAGGCCGAACAGGTTCCGGCAAGACATTGATACTGCATGAATTAGAGAAGCAAGGCGCAACAATCATTGATCTGGAAGGATTGGCAAATCATAAGGGTTCCGCTTTTGGGTCCCTTGGCGAAGCTCCCCAACCCACACAGGAGATGCTTGAAAACGAAATTGGAGTAAGGTTATTGAATATTCCTTTACAAGAAAATATTTGGGTAGAAGATGAGAGTAACAATATTGGCAAGAGATTAATTCCTAATAATTTCTTCCTGCAAATGCGTGCAGCTAATGTTTATTATGTTGACCTGCCTCTTGAAAAACGTGTTGAATATTTAGTAAAAGGCTATGGCAAATATACAGCGCAAGAATTGTCTGAATCTATAGAGAAAATTAAAAAGCGCTTAGGACCTCAACATGCCAAAGCAGCCATAGAAGCTATTCAGCTGGGTAATTTAGAAAAGGCGTGTGAGATTAGTTTGGTCTATTATGATAAGAGCTATGACCATGGAGTTGCTAAAAGACAAGCATCAACCATTCACAAAACATCTTTTCCTGAACTTGATCCCGAAGAGATTGCGAAAGCTTTGATTAAAGCTTAGCTTGCTTTGCAATGCTTTACTTGCAAGTCACACATCTCTTTCAATACCTTCAAATCCACATCTGCTATCTTATTAATATAAAGACATCCTTTACTCATTTTGTACTTGCCTAATTTACCCAACAATTCTTTAAACTTATCTTCTTTGGGCCCCATCAGATACAATGAAAACTTCTGGCTGCGAGGAGAAAAACCGACCATGAACCAACCCAGTTCTTTACCATTAGGGTACTTATATGTATAATCCCCAAACCCAATAATAGCACCACCCCACATTTTAGGTTCACTCTTAGTGGCTTTCTTCATTAACTCAACTATTGCAAAAGCATCCTTCTGTTTTTGTTCTTCCTTAACAGTCTTTAAAAAAGCTTCAGGACTTTTGGTAGTTTTCTTAGTCTTAAGTTCAGCCATGGCTCTTATTTATTTACAGCATCAGCAATAAGCTCAGCTACGTCAAGCACCTTTATGTTTTGCTCCTTGTTAAAGTGCTTAACCCCGTCAGTCATCATGGTCATACAGAAAGGACAACCGGTAGCAATTACTTCAGCGCCTGTTTTCATAGCCTCTTCAGTACGTTCAATATTTACTTCTTTATTGCCTTTTTCTGCTTCCTTAAACATTTGTGCACCACCAGCCCCGCAACAAAAACTTTTGTGTTTATTGCGTTGCATTTCCACCAACATATTATCTACTTGAATTATTACCTCACGTGGAGCTTCGTAAATATCATTGCCCCTGCCTAAATAACATGGATCGTGAAATACTATCTTTTTACCCTTGTATGAGCCGCCTTCTATTTTTATCCTGCCGCTTTTTATCAAATCGTTTATAAAACTGGTATGGTGCATTACCTCGTACGTGCCACCCAATGAAGGGTATTCATTCTTAATGGTATTAAAGCAATGAGGGCAGCCGGTAACTATCTTTTTAACGTTATATCCGTTAAGGATATTGATATTGTTAATGGCTTGCA
Source organism: Bacteroidia bacterium (assembly GCA_035485295.1). GTDB lineage: Bacteria > Bacteroidota > Bacteroidia > JABEUT01 > JABEUT01 > JABEUT01. Next base: position 15,643 of record DATHOD010000029.1, on the reverse strand, counting down.
TCTGGAAAAGGAATTCATTTCCGGCACGCTTAGCAGGGTCGCCTGTACAAGACTCTTCGGTTCCTAATACTGCAAACTTAATACCTGCATGGTGCAGAATACGCACAATGGCAACTGTGATTTTTTTAGCTCTGTCATCAAAACTACCTGAACAGCCAACCCAAAAAAGCACTTCGGGTGATTCACCTTTGGCTGCCATTTCGGCCATTGTAGAGACAACTATTTTTTCTGCTTCTGCCATATTAGTATAGCGTTTATCTGCCAAAAATAAGAAATTAACTCACCATATACTTACTCCTTAATGAATTAGGAAATGAGGGCGAAGCTTGAATTAAGTAGATGATTTCCAATGATATTTAAAATCTATTTACTCTCAATCATTCAAAATCCCTATTTTTGCGCCCTCTATGTTACTATCAATCTTAAAATCGAAGATCCACAGGGTACGTGTTACCGAAGCCAACATTAATTATGTAGGCAGCATAACAATTGACGAAGACCTTATGGATGCAGCCATGCTTCTCGAAAATGAGAAAGTACAAGTGCTGAACATCAACAATGGCGAGCGCCTGGAAACCTATGTAATAAAAGGCAAGCGAGGCTCAGGCATTATATGCCTTAATGGCCCGGCTGCCCGCAAAGTATTAGTGGATGATATAGTTATTGTTATTGCGTATGCAATGATGACAACTGAGGAAGCCAAGAAATATCAGCCTGTACTTGTTTACCCCGATAACAAGACTAATAAATTAAGGTAATACTTGAATCCTGCTGTTAAAAAAGCACTTAAAAGCCTGCTCTTTTTAGGGATAGGGGTTGGCTTGGTCTATTGGAGCGTTAAGGATGTTACTGCAAAAGATATCGAGAGTATCCGAGCTAATCCGCCAATTTATGTTTGGTTAATACTATCAATGCTTGTGGGCTTACTTAGCCACTTTATCAGATCGGTTAGGTGGCTTATGTTAATAGAACCAGTCGCAGAAAAGCCAAAGCTGAAGAATTCATTCTTTGCCGTTATGATAGGTTATATGGCCAATTATGCACCCTTGCCACGATTAGGTGAGGTTTATCGCTGTGTTATATTAAGCAGGTACGAAAAGGCACCTGTGGTTGCATTAGTCGGAACCGTAGTTGTAGAAAGAATAATAGACACTTTTCTTCTATTCGTTCTTTTCCTGATAATGCTATTATGCAGGTTTCAGAAGGTATATGATGTGGTTAAACCCAGGATAGGCCAATATATTCATGACAAATTAAGCTTTCTCGAAAATCACTATCTGATAATTCTTGCTTTTGTGGCTGTGTCTGCAATAGCATTTGTGCTATTAATTGTAAAAGGAGATAATAAGTTATCTCGTTTTATAAAAAAATACATTCAGAATTTTGCAGACGGAATAAAAAGCGTGGCTAAACTAAAAAGGCCTGTACTATTCTGGGTATATTCAATTGGAATATGGGTACTTTATCTGCTATCTACATATTTATGCTTGCAATGTTTTGATGCAACAGCCGCACCAAACCTTACCCTGGCCGATGCTTTAGTAGTTTTAATATTTGGCACTTTAGGTGTAATTGCTACTCCTGGTGGCATAGGAGCTTACCAAATTCTGATAAAAAACGTATTGGAAAAGATTTATAGGATTGCAGCCCCAATTCCTTTTGCAATTGGCTGGATATTATGGGGTTCTCAATTTATTTTAATCGTAAGTTTAGGACTCATTTCACTGATGCTTTTACCAATACTTAACAATAAGGATGACAAGGCTTGAGGCAATACAATCAAAGATCTGTAATAAGGAACAATTAGCCCGTATGCTGGCACTTTGGAGATTTAAAGACCAGAAGGTTGTGTTTACAAATGGCTGTTTTGATCTGTTACACAAGGGACACGTTACATACTTAACGCAGGCAGCTGAATTAGGTGACAAATTGGTGTTAGGATTAAATTCCGATACTTCGGTAAAGAAATTGAGTAAAGGTCCTAATCGTCCTATACAGGATCAAGACTCAAGGGCATTAATACTTGCATCACTTGAAAGTATTAGCGCAATTATAATATTCGATGAAGATACCCCTGCTGAACTTATAAAGTTTGTGCAACCTGATGTATTAGTGAAAGGTGGTGACTGGAAACCTGAACAAATTGCGGGGTATGATACAGTGAAAGCAAAAGGTGGAGAAGTAAAGGTGATAGAATTTGTTCCTGGATATTCTACCACATCTATAGAGCAAAAAATAAAAGGCTAATGGCTGAAGAAGAAGTTAAGAAGTATACCGAGATAAGTAAGCTGGGTGAGTTTAAATTAATTGAGCGACTTACCGAAAAGATTGAATTGACACAACCCTCAACCTTGAAGGGAGTAGGTGATGATGCGGCTGTAATTGCCCCACCTGAACATGACGAGGTAATACTGCTTTCTACCGATATGATGGCTGAAGGTATTCACTTTGAACTTACCTACACACCATTGCGCCATTTAGGATATAAGGCTGTTGCAGTAAATGTATCGGACATATGCGCCATGAACGGAGAATCTACCCAGGTGGTGGTTTCTTTAGCTGTCTCTAACCAATATTCAGTAGAGTCGTTAGATGAAATTTATAAGGGCATAAAATTTGCCTGCAAAGAATATAAGGTAGACTTAGTTGGTGGCGATACTACATCGTCACGTTCCGGTTTGGTAATAGATGTTACTATCTTAGGCAAAGCAAAAAAAGACAAAGTGGTATATCGCAGCGGTGCAAAACCCGGCGACTTACTTTGTGTAAGCGGGGACTTGGGCGGAGCCTATGCCGGTTTGTATTTACTAGAAAAGGCAAGAAAAAATGTAGGTACTGATTCTACTGCAAAACCTGAATTACAAGGGTATGGTTATGTGTTGCAAAAACAACTAATGCCCCATGCAAGGGTTGATATTATAGAGTTATTCCGTTCATCGGGGGTACTTCCTACATCAATGATCGATGTATCAGATGGACTCTCTTCCGAGATTCATCATATATGCAAAGCATCAAAGGTGGGTTGCCTACTCGAAGAAATTAAAATACCAATACACGAAGAAAGTATAAAAGTTGCGCAGGAAGCAGGAGTGCCACCTTCATTATTTGCATTAAGCGGGGGCGAGGATTATGAGCTTCTATTCACACTTAGCCCTTCTGATTATAAGAAGATAAAAGATCCAAGTAAGATCAATATAATTGGTGAAATATTACCGGCAGAAGATGGAATTAAAGTCGCCGATAAAAAAGGCAAGCTGCATACACTTAATATTCAAGGCTGGGACGGGTTGAAGGTTAAATAACCTCACTGCAATTTAGTTTGCAATTAATTAAGCTGGGCGACCCCTATCATTTTCCCTTGTTCTGGGTCCCAAACTTTAAGCCTTAGGCAAGCTGCTATATCCTTAAACGAAAGTGATGTTTTCCTTGGATTTTGTAATTCGGGGAAATGTTTCATAACCTCTGGCAAACGATAAAAAGGGATACGTGAATTGAGGTGATGTATATGGTGAAGCCCTATGTTGGCTGTGAACCATTGCATTACAGGATTCATTTTCAGGTAACTTGAAGATTCCATAGCAGCTTTTTCGTAGCTCCAGTTTGTATGATCGCTATAAAACACACCAGGGAAATTGTGCTGGGCATAAAAAAGATAATCACCAAGAAAGCCTGAGATAAAGAAAGGGATAAACATAGAGAGTAGATACACCTGCCAACCTGCATACATTATAACTAATACGGTAACTGTTATATGTATTACCAAAGCAATCAGAGAATCATAGTGTTTACGAGGGTTGTTTATAAATGAACGAAAAGATATACCGTATAGAAACATAGTGAAATACCCAAAGAAGATTACAAGTGGGTGCCTTGAAATAAGGTATTTGATCTGTTCACCCCGAGACAGGCTTAAATACTTTTCTTTGGTTATAATTAAATATGAACCAATGCTTGAAGAAAAAAGCTTTGAGTTATGCTTGTGGTGATAATCGTGTGAACGTTTCCAGATACTTACCGGGGCCAGTGTGAAGATTCCGAATAACCACATAATAACCTTTGCAGGAATTGATTTGTTAAGTATGGCATGATGCTCAAAATCGTGGTAAATTACGAACATGCGTATGGTTAAGAGGGGGGCTAAAATGCTACAGATTAGTTTACCTGCAATAAATGGCACCAAAAAGGTTCCTGCATAGGCACCAATCATTAAGAACAGAGTAGAAAGCAGGTGGAACCAGCTTAATGCCCTGTCTTCTTTGGCATAATCCCTTGTAGCAAGAATAAGCTCTTTACCAGTTAACATACAAGTCGTTTGTGAATTGCAAAGATAGTAAGAAATCAGCCAACATTCCTTTTATGTTTCCACCGCCTGTGCGACCATAACCATATTTCAGGTTGAGCAATGATGTCTTTTTCAAGTTTCCGGGTGTGTAATTCCGATATTTCGCCCTCTTTAGTTCCGGCAGGATTTTCTAATAGCATTTCAGCATGCACTTCATAAAAACCTCTTTTCAATCTTCTAACGCAAGCATATACAACAGGGAAGTTTAGTTTCTGTGCTATCTTTTCAGTTCCTTTAAACACGGGTGTATCCTGGTTAAGGAATGTGGTCCAATAGGCTCCTTCGGGTGAAGGAGTTTGATCAGCAATAAATGCGGTTGCGTTAACTTCATTTCGGTTAGCCAGCATATCGCGGAAAGTATTTCGCATGGCAATTAGCTTGGTACCGAAACGGGTGCGCATATCATAAATCAACTTATCGAAATGCTTATTGGTTAAGGGATGGTAAATAACATAAAGCTGTTGCTTGCAAAGCAAACTGAAAGTGTTTCCTGCCCATTCCCAGTTACCCAAATGCCCCATTACCAACACAATTGATTTTTTTTCTTTGGCTAGCTTTTCAAATAATTGTTCCGATTCCTTTGTAAAAGCACAACGCCTGAGCATTGTTTTTTTCGAGATAGTAAGTGTCTTGAATGTTTCAAGGAACAGATCGCACAGGTAATGGTAAAAATCTTTACAGAGCCTGTTTATTTCTGCTTCGCTTTTATTGGGGAAAGATTTCTTTAAGTTCTCCAATACTATCTTTTTACGATAGCCGATAACATAATATAGCAGCACGTAAAAGAAATCGGAAAGAAGGTAAAAGAGTGGGAAAGGCAATAGCGATAATAGGTAAATGAAAGGTAGGGCTATGTAATACGCTATTGCAGACAATTTTTCAGGAGTTAAGGTTTCAAAGATACTGAAAGGAGGTGTCAGTTTCATTGCTTCATATATTTTGTCAATTTCTTGCAATTTTTGTCAATTTTCAGGAAATTAAAATATTCAATCGCTTGATTATTAGGTGTTTGTAATTTTAACTTTTATGCAATTGCAATTTGTCGGACTTCCGACATTCCTGACATTTTAATGACCTTATGTAATTTATTGTTTTTCAACTGATTCATTATAAATTGTGTCGTAAAGTGGCGGTTTTTTCTGCTTCACCTTAAATTAAAGTAGTCCCGAAATATTTCGGGATTCTGTGTTTCTGTCGGTTATGCTTTTTTACCACAAAGTCCATGGAGATAAAATAACGCCTCTCCCGCATGGGAGAGGTTAGGGAGAGGGCTTTATTGTGTCAAAGAACTATAATTCAAATTTAAATATAATATTTAATGCTATAAATATAAAGTGCATTTGTTTTCAACAAGCTAACGCTCCCGCAAGTCTGTGACTTGTGGGAGTAGGTAAACAAAGTTTTTAACTTTGTTCCACTCAATTAAAGAAAAATGAGTAAGGCATATAAGTTCCGTTCTCCTGATGGATTGTATTTTATAAGTTTTGCAACTGTTGGTTGGATAGACGTATTTACAAGAAGGGAATATAAAGAACTGTTAGTTGAAAGTATTGAGTACTGCCAAAACAATAAAGGACTTGGTTTATATGCCTGGTGTATAATGAGCAACCATGTTCATATGATAGTAAAGGCAAAAGAGGGTTATGTATTGCCTGATATTATAAGAGATTTTAAGAAATTCACTTCGAAAAGGATAATTAAAGCCATTGAAAACAATATACAGGAAAGTCGCAAAGGATGGATGCTGGCAATTTTTGAGAATGCAGGGGCCTATAATAGTAATAACAAGGAATATCAATTCTGGCAACAGCATAATAGACCTATTGAAATCTACTCTCCAAAAGTAATATCGCAAAAGGTAGATTATATTCATTATAACCCGGTGGAAGAAGGTATTGTGGAACAGCCTGAGCAATATTTATATAGTAGCGCGAAAGACTTTAATGAAGAGAAAGGATTGCTTAAACTTGAGCTGTTGTAAATAGTGCAACTGGCTTATAGTTTAATGCGGTTACAAACCGCAATTATTTATACCCACAAGGCATAGACTTGCGGGAGCGGGGGGGAAAAAGTTCGTTGCCGGGAATTAATAAGCGATATTACTACCCTGTCAATAAGTACATTACCAGATGGAATATACTTATGTAGAATTACTGACAATAGCGGTGATGCTATCAATACATGCAGAGTAATGATTATTCATTAAAGAAAGAGAGTGACTTTTTCATATTAAATGATTATCTTTAAGGTATGAAAAAAATACTCTTTGTTTATATATCATTGCTTTTCAGCTGTAGCATATATGCACAAAATTTGGTGCCCAATTATTCTTTTGAGGATACTCTGAAATGTATCAATGGGCAGCAAGAATTTGTGGGTTATGTTGCTGATTGGGGAGGGGGGACCACGTCACTTTGTTATTGCACAGCACAATGCGGATGGACAGGTAATTATATGAGTGTACCGTATAATTATGCAGGTTTTCAATATGCACATACAGGCGTATCTTATGCACTTATCTATACATGGGCATCGGATACAGCTTCGAAAATTACTGGCTATTATCAAGAAATGCATAATTATCGGAATTATATTCAGGCAGCTTTGATAACCCCATTAGTTTCAGCCACTAGGTATTATGTGACATTTTATGTCAACCTTGCTGATAGTATGTGGTATGCATGTAATGACATTGGGGCATATTTTTCTGATTCTTCATTGGTTTACGGCTCTTCGATTACTTATGCAAAGTCTTATCTCACTCCACAAGTAGCAAATGACCCCATAAAGAATAAATTAACTGATACAATAAACTGGATGAAAGTATCAGGTAGTTTTAAAGCAGCAGGTGGTGAAAAGTATATCATAATTGGTAATTTCAAAGATGATTCAAACAGTAATGTGGAAATAACATCAAGTAATCGATCAATTACAGGTAGTGGAGCTTATTACTATATTGACGACATAATAGTAAGCCCCGATAGTAATTATGCAGATAGCCTTGCCGCCGTAGGCGAGTTAAAAATTAAAAATTACGAATTAAAGGTTTACCCGAATCCGAGCAGTGGAAAGTTTACCATAGAGTCGTCAGTCGTTAGTCGTCAGTTATCAGTGGAAATTTATAATGAATTAGGGCAGAAAGTGGCCTCTACCCCTCTAAATCTCCCCCAAGGGAGAGACTTTGAAATTGATTTGACTAGCCAACCAAGTGGTATTTACTTTTACCGTGTTACCACTGAGTACGGTACATTGCTGGGTAGCGGTAAAATAATGAAGGAATAGGTGCATAGGTAGGGTAATTAAAAGCCTTATCTTTGAACCCCAATGCCATTTACATTCTCACACCCTGCTATTGTATTGCCCGGTAAATATTTACCGGCTGGGTTAGTGTCAATGACTGGCCTGATTATAGGCAGCACCACACCCGATTTTGAATACTTTCTGCGTATGCGCAGCCTTAGCCTGTATAGCCATACATGGACGGGTATGCTATGGTTTGATCTGCCATTGGCTTTTGTTTTAACTTTCGTTTATCATGGCCTGGTAAGAGATGCATTATTAAGTAACCTGCCTCTTTTTTTAAGAAAACGTTTATTAAAATTCAAAGGTTTTGACTGGAATGGTTATGTAAGAAAGCATTTTGTAATAGTATTGGTTTCACTTTTAATAGGTATAGCCTCACATATATTATGGGATGGTTTTACCCACAGGCAAGGGCAATTTGTAAAGGCAATACCTTGGCTTAAGGAAAACGCTATGTTAATTGGTGTAGGATATTCCCGCTTTTATGTGTTGCAAAACATAAGCACCTTTGTGGGTGGTATAGTTGTGCTAATAGCCATATTAAGGCTACCTGCAGAGAGTGTGGCACCCCAAAAGGGAATTATAGAATACTGGCTTATAGCAGCCTGTATAACCTCGGTGGTAGTCGCCATACGATTATTCACCTCATTCGAGTATAGAGATATAGATGATCTGGCTGTTCCCTTAATTTCTGCCGGATTGTGTGCAGTAATTATCACACCATTAATAGTTAGCCCCAAAACCTGAGCTATTCCCCGAGTACCTTTATACTAGGGTTATGCTTTATGGGGAAGTTGCAGGAGTTAGCAATAAAGCACATTTTATGTGCCTCGGCATGTAATCCCTTTGCTGTATCAATCATATCCTGCTGCTCAACTGTAACAACAGGGTACAAGGTTACCTCTGAAAATTTGCCACTCCCATCAGGGGTTTCTATTAGTGTACCAACCGGGGTATCTGAATAGTCGGTTACTACCACTCCTGCAACAGCGCATAGGTGCAGGTACCATAGCATATGGCAGGAAGAAATAGAAATTACCAGCAGTTCTTCAGGATTATGCCTTGCTTTGTCGCCCCTAAAGGCGGGGTCGGAAGAAAGGGCTATTGTGGGTTTTGAAGCTATAAGGGCCTCGTGGTTGCGGCTATAACCCCTATATTCCTTTGTTCCCTGGCCCAAATTACCTTTCCAGTTAATAATTGCTGTATAATAGTGTGTATTGCTCATATTCTGCTTATAATGGGTTGAACCTTAGCAAATTTAGCCATTTTTACCCAGTTACATGTGAATATCATTCATGCCTGAAAATGAGCTATTTTCAAAGAAATATGCCCATAAATTTGTTTTCTATCTGCCTTTTTTTTACTATCTTTGCATAAGTTTTAAGAATACTACGTGACGAAGTTAATTACAAGCAAGGGTAAAGTGTCTTCTTTTCTATCGAACGATTGTCCGATTATTAATTTTCCATATAATTTTTCCAGTCTATGAAAAAAGCTAGGGTACTTTATGTTTCCCAGGAAATATTTCCTTACATGGGAGAAAATACAATGTCGAATGTAGCTCGCTTTCTGCCACAGGGCATACAAGAAAGGGGTAAAGAAATACGCACGTTCATGCCTCGTTATGGCTGTATTAATGAAATACGCCATGGCCTTCATGAAGTAATCCGCCTATCGGGTATTAATCTTATTATAGATGAAGATGATCACCCACTTATTATAAAGGTGGCTTCTATTCAACGCGCCAGAATGCAAGTTTACTTTATCGATAACGAAGACTATTTTCAACGTAAAGCAACCTTTACCGACGACCAAGGCAGGCTTTTTGAAGATAACGATGAAAGAGCAGTATTCTTTTGCCGTGGTGTAATTGAAACTGTGCGTAAACTTAGTTGGAGTCCCGACATTATTCATTGCCAGGGCTGGATGACAAGTTTATTCCCACTTTATATTAAGAAAGCTTGTAAGGACGATCCTCTGTTTGAGAACTCTAAAATTATCTACTCATTACACGGCGATAAGTTTGAAGGTTCATTGAACAAACGTATGTCTCAAAAGGCTACATGGGAAAATATTGAAGAAGATGATCTTTCTATAATCAAGTCTCCTACATACAATAATTTAACTAAACTTGCCGTTAATTGGTCAGACGCAGTTGTGAAAGTAGATCAGAACGTAGATGCGGATGTGATGAAACACATTAAGAAATCGGGCAAACCTATGTTGGAACATACTGAAGAAAATTATATGGATGCGTATTCTGACTTTTACGATGAAGTATTAGAAATGGAAGAAGTTTTAGTTGATGAGTAGTAAAAGTTCCCGGTATTCTGTAATAAAATACCTTTCTTATATAGCCTGCTTTTGGGCAGGCTATACTTTTTTCACCTCTTGCAATCCTAATAATGGGATTGGGTCTAATGTGTTACCTGCAAGTGATCTGATAAATGCCAATTTTCAGGACACGTCTACTGTACGTGTATATACATTGCTTAAAGACTCTGACCGTACAATAGGTACTTCATACTGTATGCTGGGTAGTTATAACGACCCTATTTTTGGAATGGAAAAGGCATCGTTTTACACGCAGTTATTAACACCGGAAGCATCAGCATATACTTATCCTGCAGGAGTGATAATTGATTCAGTTATATTAAGGCTGCCGTTTCCTATTTCGGGTACAACATATTATGGTACCCTTAATCCTCAAACAATAGAGGTTTACCAAATAGCTAGTAATGATTCATTAAAAATAAATACTTCCTACTATTCTACTGATATTATTAAGTATGCAGATACGCTAATTGGGAAGGCGACAATAACACCGAACCCGATCAGTTACGTGAACGTTAATTATTATGATGGTACAATTTGGAATTTTAACCCACAAATCAGTATTAAACTATCTACCAAATGGCTAACAGAGAACATAGTAACCCCTCAGGCTGCTTCTGTTTCTAATCAGTCATTTATTCAGCATATGCATGGGCTTTATGTAACGGTAAACAACCCCTTACAATTGCCAGGACAGGGTGGAATATTTTACATTGACCCACTCGGATACGGAGGTGGGCTTTTTGTGTATCAGCACGTTGGTGTTACTCGGGCAGATACGGGAAGTATGAATTTTGAATTGTCAAATGGGGCTATATATTTTAGCCATTTCGACCATGATTATGCAGAGGCCCCATTCTATAATTCTTCAGGAAAGGATTCTGTGCTTTCCCCTTATTTAACCTACCTGGGGGGAATGGGTGGAACAAGGATATTATTAAACTTTCCTTATCTGAAGAACTGGGTGAAGAAGAATAAAATTATTGTGAACAGGGCTGAGATTGAATTACCTTTAGTAGCAACAGATATCGGTTCAGATCCTCCTCCAGGTCAGTTGTACCTTGAAGGTATTTATACCGATGCGAATGGGAAAGATACTGCTGAATATGCATTGCCTGATCAGAGCCTTCCAAATTATGGAGGGACCTATAATGGATTTAATCAAATATATGATTTTGACATTGCAAGCTATATTCAGAAGGTACTTGACGGAAATATTACAGACCACGGATTATATCTTGTTATAGGCGGTTCTGCTGTATCTGCCAACAGGGTAGTACTCTACGGTCCGGTAGCAATGTCATCTACGAGTCCACGTTTGCGTTTAAAAATGTTCTATACCCCCCTTAAATCGTAAGGAAGGATTTTACGTAACTTTGTACAATTAAATAATTGCTTATGTGTGGTATCGTTGCCTATATCGGGGAAAAAGAAGCATACCCAATACTCATTAAAGGCCTTCACCGCCTTGAATATCGTGGGTATGATAGCGCTGGCGTGGCCTTGCTTAACGGAACCCTTAATGTATATAAACGCAAAGGCAAGGTTGCAGAACTGGAGGCTTTCACAAAGGATAAGGATAAGCATGGCAATATTGGAATAGCGCATACACGCTGGGCAACACACGGTGAACCTAATGATGAGAATGCCCATCCTCACTTTTCCCAATCGAAGAATATTGTATTAATACATAATGGTATTATTGAAAACTACGCTTCTATAAAAGCTGAGCTGAAGAAGAGGAAGCATACCTTTATGAGTGATACAGATACTGAAGTGCTGGTTCACCTTATTGAAAATATAAAAGATAATGAAGAAGTATCGCTTGCTGAAGCGGTGCGTATAGCGCTTAATCAGGTGGTAGGCGCTTATGCAATTGTGGTGTTGTCAAAAGATAATCCTAATGAACTGATAGCTGCAAAGAAAGGAAGCCCATTAGTAATTGGTGTTGGTGAGAAAGAATTTTACGTGGCATCAGACGCTACACCCATAGTAGAATATACCAAGAATGTAATATACCTGGAAGATGAGGAAATAGCTGTATTGAAAAGAGATGGGGAGATTAAGATAAAGACGATTAAGAATAAGGTTAAAACACCATATATTGAAGAACTTGAAATGCAACTGGAAGCTCTCGAGAAGGGTGGCTTTCCGCATTTTATGTTAAAAGAAATTTACGAGCAACCTCGCTCTATTCGCGATAGTTTAAGAGGGCGTTTAAATGTATCTAAAGGCATAGTTAAGCTAGGAGGTATTTCTGATTACCTGCAGGCATTTGTAAATGCAAAAAGAATCATCATCATTGGCTGTGGCACATCATGGCATGCAGGCCTGGTAGGTGAATACTTATTTGAAGATATTGCCCGTATACCTGTTGAAGTAGAATATGCATCTGAATTCCGATATCGTAACCCTGTAATACACGAAGATGATATTGTAATTGCCATTTCTCAATCGGGTGAAACTGCTGATACATTGGCAGCAATAGAACTGGCAAAATCAAAGGGGGCAACCATTATAGGAATATGTAATGTAGTAGGTTCTTCTATTCCCCGAGCTACGCATGCAGGCTCTTATACACATGCCGGCCCTGAAATAGGCGTAGCATCTACCAAAGCATTTACTGCGCAAATCACCATACTTACACTTATGGCATTGGAAATAGCCCATGCCAAAGGAACATTATCGCGTTCTAAATTCCATGAACTGCTAAGCGAATTAAATACTATACCAGATAAGATACAAGCCGTATTAGAGCGTAATAAGAGGGTGGAAGTGCTTGCAAAGAAATTTAAAGATGCCCACAACTTTCTTTACCTGGGCCGCGGATATACATTCCCCGTGGCGCTAGAAGGTGCACTTAAGCTTAAAGAAATATCGTACATACATGCTGAAGGATATCCTGCAGCAGAAATGAAACATGGCCCTATTGCCCTTATAGACGAAGCAATGCCAGTGGTAGTTATTGCTACACAAGGTGCTTCATATGAAAAAGTAGTAAGTAATATACAGGAAGTGAAAGCCCGTAAAGGCAAAATTATTGCAGTAGTAACGGAAGGTGATACAGTAGTTAAGGGTCTCGCCGATTATGTGATTGAAGTACCTGCAGTAGATGAGCGCCTGGCTCCGCTCGTAGCTGTTATTCCGCTGCAATTATTGTCATACCATATTGCTGTAATGCGTGGTTGTAATGTTGACCAACCAAGAAATCTGGCCAAGTCAGTAACAGTAGAATAATTAATTCTTGTGTTCTTTCTTGCTCCACATAAATGTATGTGGGTTATTGGCGTAAATATTCACGTCTTTGCATAAAAGTATCAACGTAAAATCAATAAATGGCAGAACCCCGAAAAGGCCGCCAAACGTAGCTATATATATAAGGGGTGTGGCCTTGGATGCTCCAAGATATATCCTGTGCAACCCGAATATTCCAAGAGGGAATGCAAGTACTGCTGCTATTAGTTTGTGCTTGCGGTGCGGTATGCTATCAATAGCAAAATTTGCACCTATGGCGAGTGGGGGCTGAGATAAAAGAATGGCTTTGTTATGTGTAACATCACGTTCAGTAACCCTTGCTGATAAACTGAAGCAAGAAAAAAGACAGAATGCTATTACACAACAAAGCCTTCCCAGCATATTTATTTCGCGCTATCTAAACGCTTAGCTACCTCATCCCAATTAATTACATTCCAGAAATTGGTAATGTATTCAGGGCGACGGTTTTGATACTTCAGGTAATAAGCGTGTTCCCAAACATCAAGTCCGAGTATTGGTGTGCCCTTGCATTCCGATACATCCATTAACGGGTTATCCTGGTTTGGTGTAGAACAAATTGCAAGTTTGCCACCGGTAGCACATAACCATGCCCAGCCTGAACCAAAACGGGTTGTGCCTGCTTCGCCAAATTTTGTTTTAAAATCTGCAAAAGAACCGAAAGTAGATTTAATTGCATCACCTAACTTTCCTGTTGGTTCTCCGCCACCATTAGGTTTCATAACTGTCCAGAAAAGGTCGTGATTAAATACTCCGCCAGCATTGTTCCTGATCACCGGAGCATATTTAGATACGTTCTTCAGAATATCCTCTAAGCTCATGCTATCTTCCGGTTTTCCAGCAATAGCGTTGTTAAGGTTAGTAACATAAGCCTGGTGATGCTTTGTATGGTGTATCTCCATAGTTTGTGCATCTATGTTAGGCTCAAGAGCCTTGTAATCGTAAGGTAATTTAACTAGTGTAAAAGCCATAAAAAAGGGGTTTATATGTTATTTTAATTCCGTGAATTTCTTGAGTCAAAGGTATATACTTTTTCTTTCAGGTGAGCAGATGATCTAAAACAAAAAAACCCGATTACTAATCGGGGTTTTTAATAGTATTAGAATAAGGTTATTGAACCACTACTCTTCTGTTATATACATTATTATCCGATACTACCTTAACAAAGTAAACACCTTTGCTATAAGCTGAAAGGTCCATTTGTTTAGTCATAATACCTAATACCTTGCCACAATCCTCTGAATATATCTTCTCTCCAATCATATTGTAAATATCTATTCTTAACATTTCGCTCTTGGTAGTTTTTAACTCGAACGTGAACTTACCATTATTCGGGTTAGGATAGATATTTAATGCATCACTACCAATATTAAGATTATTAGTACTTAACACAATAGTGTTTGCTGTATTAGAATGCGAAGCATTATAGGTCTTCGCTTTGGTATGCGGTGTACATCCGGTTGGATAGTCTATGCCAATACGGTAATATACCGGCTGGTAGGTATTTAACGGATGCCCATCGGTATAAGTAAAGATATTGTTAGGAATAGAATCCAATAAGGTGAACTTGTTGTAGTTCGTATCCCTATATACATAATATGTACTGAAAGCAAGTCCTTCATAGTTATCCCAGATGAGGTTAATGGTATTACCCAGTCCCTGGTTCACCGTTACGTGCATAGTCTTATGCGCAGGGCTCAGCGGAGACTCATTACCACAGGTATCCACTTGCGATAACTCATACCTCCAGCTTCTTACCGAAGGATTAGAAAGGGTATCTACAAACTGGCTGAGGCTGTCATAAGGCACCTGTGCCACTTTAAAGTATACACCTGCCTTGGTACTTTCCTTGTATACATTGTAGTACGATATATTGCTGCTGCCTACAATAGGATTATCCCATAATATCACGTTCTTATTCATGGTAGGATCTACGGTAACGATACATAATGGTATCACAGGAGGCAATACTTCTGTTACGGTAGTATCCGCTGTGCCTATACAGCCCAGCTTATCGGTAACACTTACAGTATATACTCCTGCAGGTATATTGGTTATATCGGTTGCGGTAGCTCCATTGCTCCACATATAGGTATACGGTGATGTGCCGCCTGTAGCCGTTACACTCACTATTCCGCCATTGCCGCAATTGGCATTGCCTGCTATGCTTATGCTAACACTTGGCCCTGTCTTATTGCTTACCGCTATATGGGCTGAGTCTACACAACCGTTCTTATCGGTAATGCTTACTTCGTATACTCCTGCCGATACATTGGTTATATTGGTTGCAGTGGCTCCGGTGCTCCAGGCATAGGTATACGGTGATACTCCTCCCGTTACACTTACTGAAGCAGAACCGTCAGAGGTACTGCAATCTGCCTTGGCAGAAGT
>DATHOD010000028.1:0-12056 GCA_035485295.1 Bacteroidia bacterium | reverse complement strand
TATACCCGTAAACGGTTCAACAAGGGAAGCTTTTAATGCTTTATACAATACGGCATTGGAAGAAAGAGAAAAAGGCAACCACTATCCTTTCGTAATACATCATAAGCAAACAGGAAAGCTAATTGGTTCAACAAGACTTTTTGAAATTTACCCTAAGGATAAAAAAATAGAGATCGGCTGGACATGGATAACACAACCCTATTGGGGCACTAAAGTAAATCGGGAATGTAAATTTTTACTCCTTACCTATTGTTTTGAGGTTTTGAAGACAAGGCGGGTTCAGATAAAGACCGATGAAAATAATATCCGTTCACGAAAAGCAATTGAAAAGATTGGAGGAAAGTTTGAAGGTATTTTAAGAAAGGATAAGATAAAAGAGAATGGTATATCGAGGAATGCTGCCTATTATAGCATACTAGATGATGAATGGGAAGGTGCAAGAAAGAACCTAAAGGCACAACTTGAGAAGAAAAAATAGCCTAACAATATGGAACCAAGGATTGAAACCATGGGAGAAAAGAAATTTGTCGGGAAGCGAACAATTATGTCACTTGCCAATAACACCACGTTCGACCTATGGAGAAGATTTATGCCAAGGCGCAAAGAGATTCAAAACAATATTGGTATTGAGCTTTATTCTATTGAAGTTTATCCGCCTAACTACTTTATTAATTTCAGCTTCGAGAATCAATTTGAAAAATGGGCGGCAGTTGAAGTGAAAGACTTTAATTCTGTCCCTGCTGAAATGGAAACCATTACTTCACCTGAAGGGCTATATGCCATTTTTATTCATAAAGGACCGGCCAGTGAAGGGCCAAAGACCTACCAATATATTTTCATGAGATGGTTACCCAATTCAACATATTTATTGGACAGTAGGCCACACTTTGCTGTAATGGGTGAGAAATATAAAAGGGAAGAACCCGATTCAGAAGAAGAATTGTGGATACCGGTAAAACTTAAATAATACAGCAGAATTAAAATAACATGAAGCCTTTACTAATTATAATATTATCTCTTTCATTGAGCATTGCCGCTTTTGGGCAGCAGGATAGCTTAGGCTTTACCGACTCTACAGAGGCCAAGAACTTAATAATAAATGGATTGAAACAGGGGAAGTGGGTAGAAGATATTGATGAGACAGAATACCCTATGGGGCAGAAATATTATTGCCTTACGGTATATAGGACAGGTATAGAGTACGGAATACAAAGAGGATATTATATGAGCGGGAAGTTATATTTTATAACCTCATTTAAAAATGGTAAACAAAACGGTTTGTATAAAGAATATTTTGAAAATGGCATATTAAGCCTCGAAGAGCCATTTACCTACGGCTTGACTAATGGCATTGTTAAGGGATATGATGAGGATGGGAAATTAACGCTTGAAACTCCGTATAGCAATGGCAAAATAAATGGGGTCCAAAAGGAGTATTATGAAAATGGGAATATAGAAAAAGAAACACCTTATAAAAATGGAGATAAGGATGGATTAATAAAGGAGTATTATGAAAATGGTGGGATTAAAAGTATAAGCATTGATACTGATTATGTAATAAAAAAAATGATAATTGGCGTATGGGTTTCTACAGATAATGCAGATAATATATGGGTTATAACCCCTGATACCATTAAAAGTAAAATCAGAAATTTTTGTGGAGCAGACTATTCAATTTATAGAGGGCAGCATCCTTATAGAGATGATGAAAAGGTAGCAGGTAAATATTGGTTTGTTTTCGATTACGTTGCCTGTGGTAATTCTGATATCACAAATAGACCTGATTATGATGTGCAATTTTCAATAGACAGTACAACATTGACTATATACAATAGTAAGAATGATGAAGCCTTTATATATAAACGAAAACGGCAATGAAATAAGGCTATAGCATGAAACCATTATTGACTTTAAACTGTCCTATTCTTTCATCTTTACCTCAATAAGTCTTCTCCCTAAAATGCACTCCCAAGCCTTCTAACTCTTGCAATAGAGGATTGTATATTTCCTTTACGATAGGAATACAAACACCTTTATTGGTTATTTGTCCGTTTAAAATAAGCTTAGTTAAAATACCAATTGGCAGGCCAACGGTTTTAGCCATGGCAGTATGAATAGCATCATCGCCTTTCACAACTAATGAAGATAGAATGCTCTGTTTTTTGCCTTTCAGCATATATTCAAACTGATGTTGCATAACAATCATATCAATATCACCCTCTTTCAATTTCCACTTTTCTTCGAGCAAGGCTTGCAGTATTTGGGCAGGTGTGGCATCTTTTAATTTGATTGGAGTATTCTCAAAAATACCCAGCCATTCGAGCATATCCATTATTTTACTCTTGGCAGGTATGCCCACATATTCAGCAAGTCTTTGCTTATTATCGCCTTTGCCAGTGGGGATAAACGACTCTATAAACTCACGGAAGCTCATTTTTTCAGAGCCTTCAATATGGTAAGTATCATCAGTAATACCTAATTGTACAAACACATTCCATGCCTCGCAATAAAATGGCATACGCAATGTGCCACGCAATAGGGTCGGAATATTTTCTATGCCGTATACAGAACGATAGCTTAAGGAATCGCGATTAGCATAACCGGTAAAATCTCCAAGCCCTTCAAAATGTATATTCTCTAATCTGCTAAACAGTTTGCCATAAGGTATGTACACGTATTTTCCATCTTGAATATACTTTGCCGTACCCTGTCCTGCTAATACAACATTACGCGGGTTCCAAGTAAACTTATATCCCCATGGGTTATCATTCGATTCAGGCGCAATTAGCCCACCTGTATATGATTTAAAACTTAATAACTCTCCCCCACTTTCCTGTATATGGTGAATTATCTTCATAGCCGAAGCATGATCAATACCCGGGTCAAGGCCAGCTTCATTCATTAATATTATTCCTGCTTTGCGTGCATCGGCATCCAATGCTTTCATCTCTGGTGATACGTATGATGCCGTCACCATTGATTTTTTTAACTTAACGCATTGCTCAGCAATCTTTGGGTGCAAGGCCGCAGGCAGCATAGAAATAACTATATCAGCTCTTTCTATTTCTTCAATAGTATGAGCCATATCGCTTATATCTAGTGCAAGTGCTCTTGATTTAGGATGGTTCTCTGTCTTTTGATTTACGAGATCAATAGAGGCATCAGCAACCGTAATTTCGTAATTGTAAGTGGTTGCGGCGTTTAATAAGTATTGTATGAGGGATGAAGCGGAACGTCCTGCTCCCAGTATGAGTACTTTTTTCATTTCACTTCAAAATCCAATAGTTTTTCATCTTCAATGTAAGCCTCTAGCCGGTCGCCAATATTTACAGGCCCCACACCTACAGGTGTACCGGTATAAATCAAATCGCCGGTACGAAGAGTTATAAAACCCGATATATATTCTATTACCGTTTCAAAGGAGAATATAAGGTCTTTAGTATTTCCTTGCTGAACTGTCTTGCCATTTATGTCAAGATGGAAATTAATATCCTTAATGTCTTTGTATTTTTCAATTGAAACCAATGAACCAATTACACCTGAACCATCAAAAGATTTAGCTTTTTCCCAAGGCAATCCCTTGGCTTTGCACTGTGCCTGAAGATCGCGGGCGGTAAAGTCAATACCCACCGAAATCTTATCGAAGTATTTATGTGCAAACTGCTTTTGAATATTCTTCCCGTTTTTATGAATGCGCAATACTATCTCTGTTTCATAATGCACCTCTTTCGAAAACTTAGGGAAATAAAATGGGTCATTATTATTAATGAGAGCTGTATCGGGTTTCATAAAAAATACGGGCTCGGTAGGAGTTTCTGCCTTCATTTCTTTGGCATGCTCGGCATAATTACGCCCAATGCAAATTATCTTCATATTACAGATTTTTACGTCGGTAAATATAGAGAGATTGCATCACTCCATTCACAATAGAATAGAAAAGAGAAGAATTATTTATGCGCTTTCCTTTTCACTTCATTGTATTCGTCCTGAGCCTGTTTGAAGTTTGGCTTAAGCGATAATACATGAGAATAGTCGGCCATGGACTTATCATATTCACCTAATTCTGCATAACAGTTTGCCCTGCCATAATAGGCTAATACATAAGCTGTATCTCGTTGAACCGTTTTGGTAAAGTAATATATGGCTTGCTTATAATCTTTAGGGCCAATATAGTATACTACCCCAAGATTATATAATGCGAACTTATAAGTAGAGTCTATGCTTAACACCTGTTTATACGCTCCGATAGCATCGTTAAAATCGCTTCCAAATTGGTAGAAAATACCCTTATCGTAATATGGTTCTAAATTATTGGGTTCAATATTTATGGCATCGTTATAATAATCAAGAGCTCTTGCATTTCCCTTCCTGGCATACAAAAGTCCAAGTTCAATATAAGCATCATAATATTTTGTATCCTGTTCAACTGCCGTTTGCATACTTGATAATGCTTTAGTGGTATCACCTGTTTCAAGGAATATCATTCCTTTCATAAAATAAGCCTTACCTGAATAAGGATTAGTCTTTAGAGCTTTATCAAGATAACTTATAGCCTCACTGTATTTCTTAACGTAAAAATATATCTCACCCAGTTTCAAAAGCGCTTCCGTATGCTTTGGATTTAGCAATATACATTTTTCAAATAACTGTTTGGCATCACGAGTTTTGCCTCTTACAAAATCAACATCAGCAAGGTTAAAATAGTAATCTGCTTTTGTGCTATCAATATTCAATGCTTTAATAAAGTCATCGTATGCTGCATTAATATTCTTTTGCGCCACTTCCAGTTTGCCCCTATTCCAATATGCATCGGCATCTTTAGGATTGGAAGTAATCCTCTGGGAATAGACAAGGATCTTTGGAGTAATAGTATCTATAACAACAGCGTGGGCAGCACTGTCTTTGTGCTGCCCCTGTTGCTTAACGTCTCCATTATGATTTTTACATGCTGTTATGCAGAAAGCTCCGCAAGCCAGCACTAAGAAACTTCGAAATATTACGATCATGCTTCTGCTGGTACAAGTAAAGCTGCTTTAATTTTAGCTTCTATCTCTTCTGCCAGTTCAGGGTTGTCGTTAAATATTTGTTTAACTGAATCCCTTCCTTGACCAAGGCGTGTTTCGCCATAGCTGAACCATGCACCACTCTTTTTAATTACTCCCTTCTCTACTCCAAGGTCGACTATTTCACCAACCTTTGATACACCGGCACCGTAAAGGATATCGAATTCTGCCATTCCGAAAGGAGGGGCCAGTTTGTTCTTAACCACCTTCACACGGGTGCGGTTACCAATTATAGCCTCGCCTTCTTTCAATTGGCCAATACGGCGGATATCGAGACGGATAGAAGAATAGAATTTAAGTGCATTACCACCGGTTGTTGTTTCAGGGTTACCGAACATAACACCGATCTTTTCACGTAATTGGTTAATAAATATGCAGCAACAGCCTGTTTTGCTAATGGTACCGGTAAGCTTACGTAATGCCTGTGACATTAACCTTGCTTGCAAGCCCATTACTGAATCACCCATTTCACCTTCAATTTCACTGCGTGGAGTAAGAGCTGCCACTGAGTCAATTACTATAATGTCGATTGCACCTGAGCGTATAAGGTTATCTACTATTTCAAGCGCTTGCTCACCATTATCAGGCTGAGACATAAGTAAGTTACCTATATCAACACCAAGGCGTTGAGCGTAGAAACGATCGAATGCATGTTCCGCATCTACAAAGGCAGCTATACCGCCGTTCTTTTGCACATTAGCAATTGCATGCAATGCCAGTGTTGTTTTACCTGATGATTCTGGGCCATATATTTCTACTACCCTGCCTTTTGGCAGGCCGCCTATTCCAAGTGCAACATCAAGCGTTAAAGAACCTGTTTGAATTACTTCCATAGGTTCAATAGCTGAGTCACCCATTTTCATAATGGTGCCTTTCCCGTATGTCTTTTCTATTTTGTCAATTGTTAATTGTAGCGCCTTGAGCTTTTCTCTGTTAGTAGCATCTTTCGCTGACTCTTTCTTCTCTGCTTTTTCCATTACTTTTTCCATGGTGATTTACATTTAATTGATTACGTATTAGTTAGGGTAAAGATAAAAATTATATATTGAAGTTGGGCTTAAAATCGGGGCTTAGTTTTGAACAATTTTTTGCAATTATTCTCTGTGAAAATCTCTGAACTCAGTGTTAAATATTGTATTGATTTCCTTCAACACAGAGGCCACTGAGAGAACAGAGTTACACAGAGTTTAAATTTCCATTTATTTTTCTTTTAATTCCATCTTTTAACAAAGTCACATTAAAGTTTATTAATAAGCCAAGTTTCTTATCTGCAAGTTTCAAATAGGTAACAAGTTGAGCTTCATGAACAGGGAGAAGCGCTTCCACAGATTTAAACTCAAGAATAATACTGTCATTCAACATCATGTCAACAATAAATTCTTTGTTTAGTCTTTCACCTTTGTAGGTGACTGGAAGCGCTATCTGCCTCTGAACATAAAGTCCTGCTCTTTTCATTTCATCTTCTGCACAAGTTTCGTATACTGACTCCATCAATCCTGGTCCAAGTTCCTTGTGCACTTCCATGCAGCATTGTATTATCTTTTGAGAAAGCCTATTATAGTCTTTCTCTGTGTAACCCACAATCCTCTGTGTACTCTGTGTTAAAATCATCTCTATCTATTTTTTAATCCTTTCAAACTCTATTTTCAATTCCCTCAGCATTCCCATAATACTTTCCAGGTTCAACTCCTCGGGCCTGTTCTTTGAAGTATTTATAGCGCACTGGTATTCCCATATTTCCAAAATATCTTCTCCTTTAACCTTGTAAGGTTCGTATACCTTATTATCGGAATGTAGGCTTAGGGTACCATCTTCTTTCATGTTATTATATACACGCTTGTATACAATACCTTCATCGCGGGTAATAAGTATATAGGTCTGCCCGTCTTTTATCTCGCGTAACGATTCCAGGTATTTCCCGATCACAAAACTTCCATCTACTAGCGGAGGCATTGAATCTCCTTTTATAGGAAATGCCCTGTGCTTGCCAACCGGCAGAAAAGGAAAGTTCATGTGCTGGAGGCTCTCGATATATTCCGGGTCGGCATAACCATTTAAATAACCTGCCTGTGCTTTTACCGGAACAAGCTCAACCATATTGTTACCATCTTTATCTACCATGATAGGAAACAGTATTCTATTCTCTCCTATTTTCATCAGGTCGGTAGGATCGGTTTTGGAAAGGTCGCCGCGAAGTAATGCATCTATAGCAACATGAAAATAATCTGCTATTCTTATTAATAGATCATATGGTGGTTCTGCTCTGCCTTCTTCATACGATGCCAACCTTGCGCGTTGAATATCGAGCGCTTCAGAAAGCACCTCCTGCGACAGGTTGCGAAACTTTCTGAGAGTTCTTATATTTTTATCTATGCGTGACATTGGTGATTTATTTAGCACAAAATTACTAAATATATCATCACCTGTATATTTAATAGCAATTATTTTTAGCAATAAGATATAATATACTGATTATCAATATAATATTTTAGAGTGTTTTTTTAGCAATAAAACAAATTGAATATAAAAAACTGATGTTTATTGCATTGGGAAATTCCAAAAATATTGATTTAACGGTCAGCCACAACTATGCATTTTATTGATGTTAGTAGTTAGTAAGAACAGTATTGTGATATTCGTTACTTTTGTTCAATACAAAACAAGATTGTGGCAATAAAGAAAGAAGTAAAAACAGGAATATTAGCAGTAGTTGCCCTTGGCATGATGATATACGGGCTGAACTTCCTGAAGGGAATAAATATGTTCTCGAAGACAAAAAAAGTATATGCCGTTTATACCGATGTACAGGGAATTGTTCCGGCTAACCCGGTAATGGTAAATGGGTTTCGTGTAGGGCAAGTTAACGATATTGAAATACGTCCTGATGCAACTGGTAAGATTGTTATTACCATGCTTATTACCAATACTGATGTTAAGATACCCAAGAACTCAGTCGCTAAAATATTTAGCGATGGGCTACTGGGCTCAAAAGCTATAACACTTGATTTGGGTAATAGCGCTGACTATATTAAAGATGGTGACACCTTAAAATCGAGTGTAGAACAAAGCATTAAGGACCAGGTAAGCCAGCAAGTACTTCCACTAAAGGCAAAAGCCGAAGAACTTATTTCATCTATTGATTCTACTGTTGCCATCGTACAGGGAATATTCAACCTGAAAACAAGAAACAATCTTTCACAAAGTATTGAAAGCATCAACATATCTCTTAAAAACCTATCATCTACTACAGGAAGCCTGGATGATTTGATGACTACCCAGAAGAAAACCATAGCTGATATTTTAGGTAAGATTGATGAGATTGCAGGAGCCCTAGCTAAGAATAGCAAGCAGTTAGGTAATGCAATAAATAACTTCTCTACTATATCTGATTCGTTGGCAAAAGCCAATCTGAAAGGAACTATAAACAATGCTGATAGTGCTTTGTATTATACTGCACAATTGCTAGAAAAAATAAACAAAGGCAAAGGATCGTTAGGAATGCTTGCCAATGATTCTACCCTTTACAAAAGGCTTAGTGGTGCATCGGATAATTTAGGGAAATTATTAGAAGACATGAGGTTACATCCTCAGCGTTACGTTCACTTCTCACTATTCGGAAAAAAAGATAATTAATAGCTATGCTGCAACAAATTATATTCTCGCTTGTTCTTCTTGCTGCTATAATTTCCTTTACCATTGCAGTTCGTAAAATAAGCCGGAATATCAATCTCGGCAAGCCATTGGACCGTACCGATAATCCGGGAGAACGCTGGAAGACCATGTTCATGGTTGCGATTGGCCAATCGAAAATGGTGAAGCGCCCTTTTGCCGGAATTTTACACATATTCGTTTACGCCGGTTTTGTCATCATCAATATAGAAGTAATGGAAATACTTGTGGACGGAGTAACCGGTTCACACCGTGCTCTTTCATTCCTTGGGTCATTTTACACCTTCCTTATAACAGCATTTGAATACCTGGCAGTAGCAGTACTAACCTCTTGTGCCATTTTCCTTATCCGCCGTAATTTTAAAATGGTGAAGCGTTTCTGGAACCGTGAAATAACCGCATGGCCTCGTACCGATGCCAATATTATTCTGATAACTGAAATATTGTTAATGTGTGCCTTCTTAACCTTAGATGCATCGGACACACTAATTCAACGTGCAGCAAATCCGGGTTATGCAGGTTTCCAGTTAAGTAATATGTTAACGGGGATGCTCAGTGGTGCTTCGCCAGCTTCACTGGAAATTATTGAACGTTCTTGCTGGTGGTTCCATATTGTCGGCATATTGGCTTTCCTGAATTATATCCCTTATTCCAAACACTTTCATATTCTGCTTGCATTCCCTAATGTGTATTATTCAAACCTGAACCCTAAAGGTGAATTCACTAACCTTGCTTCGGTAACAAGGGAAATAAAACTAATGCTCGACCCGAGTGCTGCTGCTGCTCCGGCTACCGACGCACCACCTGAACGCTTTGGTGCAAAAGATGTATTTGACCTTAACTGGAAACAGTTGATGGACGCTTATTCCTGCACCGAGTGCGGAAGATGCACATCGAGCTGCCCTGCCAACCAAACAGGCAAACTATTATCTCCACGTAAGATTATGATGGATACCCGCGACAGACTTGAAGAGGTTGGAAAGAATATTGACAAGAATGGCAAATTTGTTGATGATCAAAAATCATTACTCTTTAACTACACCACTGCCGAAGAAGTATGGGCATGCACATCTTGCAACGCTTGTGTAGAAGAATGCCCGGTAGATATAGATCCTCTTTCTATTATTGTTGAGATGCGCAGATTCCTTGTAATGGAACAATCTGCTGCACCATCGGAACTGGCACTGATGATGAATAACGTTGAGAACAACGGTGCACCTTGGCAGTTCCCTGCATCGGACAGGTTGAACTGGACAAGCGGGTTGTAAACAGAGCCCTCACCTCACCTTTTGCCAAGTGGGGAAGGGAATAACCAAACTTCTTTTAAATAAAAAAACTCTTCCCGGAATGGAAAGAGTTTAATTTATTTCTTCATTCTCCCCTACAGGGGGAGATATAGAGGGGGCCTAATTGATTGTCGCTACATCAATAATGATGAACGAACCCAGCTTAAGGCTTGGCTTAGGATGCGGCTTGTCCTTTGTAGCCTCTGGTGCTGAACCAAATTCAGCTGTAGGTAAATAAATATGATGTGTCTTGCTGTTCACCGCAATAGTCCGTGCACCACGTTGGGTAACTACATTTTCTAATACAGTAAATGTATTGGCATCCTTTTCCTGAACAACAGTAAGTGTACCATCGCCATTAGAACTATATACACGATTCATTTTAACATCAAAACCAGCAGCATCAACGTGTTCGCCAATAGGTATAGTTGTTACAATTTTGCCATCGTCAGCACTCATTATAACCATCAATTTATTGTCGCATACGCTAAACAAGCGGCGGGTCTTCTTATCCATTGAAAGACCACTAGGGCCTTCACCCATTCCCAATGACCAGGTTTGCTCTACCTTCATAGTAGCAGCATCAATCTGTAATACTTCATTCTTATCTTCAATATTCACATAAACCTTACCCTTACCATCGGCAACCGCAAATTCAGGTTTGCCTGGTAATGCTATACTCCCAACAACCATATTGGTTTTCGCATCTAGCACAGTTGCATTGCTGCTTCTGCCATTGAATGTAATTACCCGTTGGCTTATGTTATCATATACAATAGCATCAGGATTACGGCCGGTAACGTTTACCTTGGTAATAGTGGCTAATGTTTTTAAATCGAAAATAGTAACTGCAGAATCTTTACCATCGCTGATAAAGCCTTTGTTAAGGTCAGGTGCAAGGGCAATACCATGCACACCATTTGTATTGTCAATTGTTCCGGCAAGCTTACCTGTATTTAAGTTAACTACCTGCACCATTGTACCGTGCGATACATAGAGCATATTGGTAGAATCATCAACTGCAATATAGTCCCAACCTGCATCACCTGCAAGTTTCATTTTGTTTACAATTTTGTAATGAGACTGGGCATTGGTTAAAAAGCTGCATGTTGAAAAAATCAGGCAGCCAGTAATAAAAATCGCTTTTTTCATAAAGGGGGGATATTATAAGATGTAACTTTACAAAACTATAAAAATTATCAATTATTCAACTAGGTATGCAGAAAGGTGTTGTATTAAAGTCACTTGGCCAGCTTTATAACGTACTTACCGAGTCGGGGCAAGTGGTTAGCTGCACGCTTAAGGGCAATATGCGCACCAAAGATATTTCTACCACTAATCCGGTTGTAGTTGGCGACCATGTAACAATTGTTGAAACTCCGCCTGATTATATTATTTCAGAAATATCGCCCCGTAAGAACTACATTATACGTAATTCAAAAAAATTATCAAAACAATACCAGATAATTGCCTGCAACATAGACCAGGTTTTTGTATTGGTTACTATTGTTCAGCCTAAAACGCAAAATACATTTATAGACCGTATTTTAACCACTGCCGAGGCATACGGGATAGATGCCCACCTTATATTCAACAAGGCAGATATTTATAATGAAAAGGAAATGGATGATATGGCTGAGCGGGTTATTACCTATGAAGATATTGGGTATAACTGCCATGTAGTTTCATTATTGAATGGTAAAAGCACCGAGATGCTTAAGAAGCTCTGTATAGGTAAAACAACCCTGCTCTGTGGATTATCAGGCACCGGAAAATCTACATTCATCAACCAGCTTATACCCGGCATGGACCGTAAGACGGGTGTGATATCGGAGGCCCATTTGAAAGGCACACACATGACTACCTTTTCTGAAATGATTCCACTACCGGAGGGAGGTTTTATAATAGATACACCCGGGATACAGGAATTTGGAATAGCAGATATTAATAAATATGAATTGTCTCAGTACTTCAGGGAGATGAACAAGATACGAGCGAATTGCAAGTTTAGCAACTGCCTGCATATTAATGAACCGGG
>DATHOD010000027.1:0-5718 GCA_035485295.1 Bacteroidia bacterium | reverse complement strand
AGAGTTTGCGGGCTTCGGGGTCGTTAGCTAATTCTTCTGTCGTTCCGGCTTTTAATATTCTTCCTTCATAAAGAAGATAGGAGCGGTCGCAGATAGATAAAGTTTCATGTACATTGTGGTCAGTAATCAATATACCGATATTTTTCCTTTTGAGGTCAGACACTATTTTCTGGATGTCTTCAACAGCAATAGGGTCAATACCTGCAAAGGGTTCATCTAATAATATAAACAAAGGGTCCACGGCTAAGCAACGTGCTATTTCTGTTCTCCTTCTTTCACCACCAGAGAGCAGATCACCCCGTGCATCTCGTATATGTTGTAGTCCAAATTCATCTAACAAACTTTCCAGTTTTTGCTCTTGCTGTTCTTTAGTTAGCTTAGTCATTTCAAGTACCAGCTTCAAATTGTCTTGTACACTTAGCTTACGAAAGATAGACGCTTCTTGAGGAAGGTATGTAATACCGCGCTGTGCACGCTTATACATGGGTTCGCCTGTTATATCAGCATCTTCAAGAAATATTTTGCCTGTATTGGGTTTTATAAGTCCCACTATCATATAGAAGGAAGTAGTCTTACCTGCACCATTGGGCCCCAGCAGTCCTACAATCTCACCCTGAGATACTTCAATAGATACATTGTTTACCACAGTGCGCCTTTTATACTTCTTTATTAATTCTGTTGTCCGTAGTTTCATACTTAGAATATAAATTGAAATGAGCCCATAATACCGAAACGAGATATATTGGGACTGTTAAGATACGAAAGCCTCCACAATGCATCTATGCGTATTACTTTTAGAATATTCTCTATTCCCAAATCAGCCTCTGAATAAGGTACTCCTCCATTAAGGCTCGACAGGGTGGATGGGAACAGTAATGCTTTTTCGTTTTCAGGATTCACTGAACCAATAAGGAATTTACAGCCTGCAATTTCTCTCCATTTTAATTTCCTGAATAAAGGAACTTTATTAAAGAAGTAGCCCTCAAAGTGATGTTCAATATTTAATGCAAAATAGCGGTCACTGGCAAATTCATAATAGTTCATTAGGTTATATGCTGTTGCATCGTAAACGTATGTTTCATTACCGGGATGCAATTGCATAAGAGGGTAGGGTACAACACCATATATTTTTCCCACTTCTATATAATAATGGGTATCGCCAAACGGATTTATGTGAAGAATTTCACTCAGGCCAAACACTACTTTATGGTATTGGTAATCACCCTGAAGTATGCCTTTGAAGCCCGCTGTATACTGCAAAATAACAGTAGGGTAGCGGGTACCAACATCCGTTCTGCTCATTGATGATTCAATATATTTATCGTCATACGAAAAGTTCACGTAAGCCTGAAATGCAGGCTCGTTAATAAATGGCTTATTCAATAATTCACCATATGGGTTGTAATAAGAATACCCAACATTATTAAGTGGGGTGAATACACGATCGAGCAGGGAAAGTTTTATCTCCAGCCCGGGGAACCAATCTCTGTCATATGTGAATTTAGTTTCCTGTACGCGGGTTAAATTACTTACAGGAGAACGCGCCAGTATCGAAGTGAGAAAATTATCAGAACCAAAAAGGTTATCACTGCGTCCGAGAATTTGAAGGTCATCGGTATAATGCATTTCTATTTGCTGCCATGGCTTCCGGGTAATGAATGATTTAAAACCAATGTTATATTTTACTTTTTTGTCCTGGAAACCATAAGCTGTATATCCGCTTAATTCATACCATTCGCTAAACTTATCACTGGTGCGTCCACCAAAACGTATACGTGTACCTTCAACCGTATTATAACTTATAAAGTTGGCAACGGGGCCAATGTCGAAATTGCCAAATGTGCGGTACCCTGTAAATATTAGTATTAGTGCATGATATGCATGGTTATAAATGGGCAATGTTTGTATGGAATCAACCATTTTATAAATATTGCGTTCTTGTTTAGATAATGGCTCATGTCTTGCGGAATCCCAGAATTTAGTTGACCTGTCAGCGGCGCTGTCCTCTACCTGCAGGTTATTGGTAATAGAATAGAATTTAGCATCTTTAGGTTGGTTGATCACAAAATTGCCATATGTGGCTGTCTTCCTACCATACATGCCAAGTTTGTTCTTGCCAAGTGCAAAATCAATAACCAGCCTGTTTTTGGTCATCATCCAGTACTTATTATTGACAAGCTCAAACTCTTGTATAACATTAAATGTCTGCACAAAATTTAGGTTTACATCACTAGGCATGGTCATCTCTAATCGTTCAACAGCAAACGATGTATCCGTTATCCACATATTGCCAGTAAAGGCAAATTCTTGCCTGTGCTTTGGCTTAAACTGTATCTGGTAGCA
The DNA here is from genome assembly GCA_035485295.1 of Bacteroidia bacterium. Taxonomy (GTDB): domain Bacteria; phylum Bacteroidota; class Bacteroidia; order JABEUT01; family JABEUT01; genus JABEUT01. The sequence goes on along the minus strand of DATHOD010000027.1, from coordinate 3,375 downwards.
TCTGTGGCCATTTAAATATGTACTGTCTATTAAATAGTATTTGTAAAAAAGATTCCAGTTATTGGTTATAGGGCTATTAAATTCTTGTCCGAAAAGAAGAAATGAGTTCTTATAGATGTCTACATTCTGGTACATATCACCCATAAACTGTGATACGCTTTGATTCTTAAACCCTGAAAATTTTGTGCCCTTAATAATTTCATCTTTTACCCTTGGTGCATTGCGGTAATAATAATCAGATAAAGCTTCAGAAATAAATACGGGCAGGTAGGGCTTTTCCTTTACGTTGCTGCTATCTATATAATTGAACATAAAATTCACAGACTTAAATATTTTCTTTTTCTCAGAAGTCTTAGGAATGTTATTTAGATCAAATTCAATCTTGTTATATAGCTCGTATTGATAAGCATCTAAATAGCTCGGATCATTTTGGTTTTTATGATCCATTATCTTTCTTAAAATCCTCCATGCAGGATTTTCTCCGGCATGTACAACCACTTCACCCAAGTCGGTGGATTCGGACTCGAGAAAAATATTTATTTGCTGTGTTTGGTGATTCTTTATAGCCTTGGCTGTCGGCTTATACCCCACATATGATACCAACAGAGAATCTGACTTTACATTGGTTTCAATCTTGAAATTTCCGTCTATATCTGTAGTTCCGCCAACTGTTGTGTTTTGCAGTATAATGTTTACAAAGGGCATAGCCTCACGCGTTTGTGCGTCGTATATCTTACCTGTAATTATAGTTTCCTGGCTCCATGTAATAAATGGAACAAGCCCCAAAAACAAGACTAAAAATTCAGCGAATATGTGTTTTCGCCTCAGCATACTTTAATTGACAAGATTCATAAGGTACGTGCCATAACCACTCTTCACAAGCGGTTCAGCAATCTTTCTCAATTGTTCTTTGTTTATGTATCCCATGCGGTACGCAACTTCTTCAATACAGCCAATGTTCATACCCTGGCGTTCCTCAATTACTTGTACAAATTGCGATGCCTGCATAAGTGACGCGAAGGTACCTGTATCCAGCCATGCTGTTCCACGCTCAAGCACACTTACTTTTAGTTTGCCGCGTTTCAGGTATTCTTTATTTACATCGGTTATTTCATATTCCCCTCTCGCACTTGGCTTAAGGTTCTTAGCTATTTCTATTACTGAATTATCATAAAAGTAAAGGCCCGGTACAGCATAGTGGGAACGTGGCTTTGCAGGTTTCTCCTCTATAGATATAACCTTATTGTTCTCATCAAATTCAACCACGCCATAACGCTCAGGATCAGAAACATGGTACGCATATATTATACCACCTTCTACGTGCTGGTTCGATTGCAGAAGTCTGCCTAATCCTGCACCGTAGAAGATATTATCACCCAAGACAAGTGCAACTTCATCCTTCCCAATAAATTTTTCTCCTATTACAAAAGCTTGTGCAAGTCCATTAGGTACTTCTTGTACTGCATATTCAAAATGGCAACCAAGGTTTTTGCCATCGCCTAATAAGCGCTTGAAGCTGGGTATGTCCTGTGGTGTAGATATAATAAGTATTTCCTTTATGCCTGTCATCATTAATACCGACAAAGGGTAATAGATCATCGGTTTATTATATATCGGCATTAATTGCTTACTGATTGCAAGTGTAAGTGGGTGTAAACGTGTACCTGAGCCACCTGCGAGTATGATTCCCTTCATAAATAGAGTAGTGTAGAATAGATTAACGTTAAAGATACAAAATATTGGTTTTCTCGGGTTTTGTTTAACAAAATGCCTTTCTGTGAACATAAAGAATAACCATATCTTTGCAAGCCTTAAAACAAGTATTATGAAATTTGCTACCAAAGCCATACATGCCGGACAGGAACCAGACCCTACAACAGGGGCAATAATGACACCTATTTACCAAACATCTACCTATGTGCAATCAGCACCGGGCAAGCATAAAGGGTATGAATATTCACGCACACACAATCCTACACGCAAAGCATTAGAGAATAATCTTGCCGCATTGGAAGGTGGTAAGTTTGGTTTGTGTTTTAGCAGTGGTATGGCGGCTGAAGATTGTATTATAAAAATGCTGAAGCCTGGCGATGAGGTTATATCTACTAACGATTTGTATGGTGGTTCATATAGATTGTTCACCAAAATATTCGCTAACTATGGCATTAAGTTCCATTTTACTCCAATGGGGAATCCTGCTGAAGTGGCGAAGTTGGCAAATGCCAATACAAAAATGATTTGGGTTGAAACACCAACTAACCCAATGCTTAATATTATTGATATTAAAGCAATGGCTGAAATAGCCAAAAAGCATAATGCGCATTTGGTAGTAGATAACACTTTTGCTTCACCTTACCTGCAAAGCCCATTAGAATTGGGTGCAGATATAGTAGTACACTCGGTTACTAAATACCTCGGCGGACACTCCGACGTGGTTATGGGCGCTATTGTGTGCAATGACGATAAGCTTGCAGAGAAGCTTGCTTTTATACAAAACAGCTGTGGCGGTATTCCTTCACCACATGATTGCTTTTTAGTGTTGAGAGGCACAAAGACCTTGCACATACGTATGGACAGGCATTGTGAGAATGGAGCAAAAATAGCAGAGTACCTATCTAAGCACCCTAAGGTGAATAAAATATACTGGCCGGGTTTCCCTACGCATCCTAATCACGATGTTGCAAAAAAGCAAATGCGTGGTTTTGGTGGAATGATGTCATTCACATTAAAGACAGATACATTGGAAGAAGCGCACAAAGTTCTTTCTCGTTTTAAGGTATTCTCGTTGGCAGAATCATTAGGTGGTGTTGAATCACTCAGTGGCCACCCTGCGAGTATGACCCATGCATCAATCCCTAAAGAAGAGCGTGAGAAGACAGGAGTGGTTGATTCACTAATCCGCTTGAGTGTGGGTATAGAAGATATTGAGGATTTGATAGCTGATTTGAAACAAGCTTTAAACTAAGCAAGATGTTAGACCTTACTGGTAAAAGAGCGTTGGTTTGCGGAAGTACACAAGGTATAGGAAAGGCCTGTGCAATGCAATTAGCAGGGCTTGGTGCAAGTGTTACTCTTATAGCTCGCAATGAAGATTCACTTAAAAAAACACTGAAAGAGCTTCCTGCTAAAGCCGGACAAAAGCACGATTACATCTGTGCAGACTTTGATAAATCAGAAGAACTAAAAGCAAACGTTGAGAAGTATCTAGCGGGCGGAAACGAATTTCACATTCTAGTAAATAACACCGGTGGGCCTGCAGGTGGAGAGATAACCAAAGCTAAAACAGAAGAGTTTCTCATAACTTTCCAAAGGCATTTGATTTGCAACCATATTCTTACCCAGGCTCTTATTCCGGGAATGAAGAAGAATAATTAT
>DATHOD010000026.1:0-3028 GCA_035485295.1 Bacteroidia bacterium | reverse complement strand
AGCTATAGCTTCCCTTACCTGGTTGACGAAACCCAGAACATTGCTAAAACATACGGCGCTACACGTACACCTGATGTATATGTATTGCAAAAAAATGGCAACGATCTTACCGTGCAATATACCGGCGCTATAGACGATAACAGCGACGATGCTTCTGCTGTAAAGGTAAAGTATGTTGAAAATGCAGTTGACGCACTATTGGCAGGAAAGGCAGTTACTCCAAACTCAACTAAGGCAATTGGCTGCGGTATTAAGTGGAAAGAATAATATAGAAATAGATTGTTCACTGATTTGCTAATATCACCATAAGGAGTTCACGAGCCATACGGGGTTCTTCCCCGAATTCTCGGGATCAGAATGACAAATAAAAAAGGCGGGATAACCCGCCTTTTTTATTTTTTATACAGAAAAATTACTTACCTACTGTCCCTCCAAACCTAAAACTTAGACCTGCTTCAAGAAAGTAAGGAGTACCCACTGCTACTTCAATATGTGCACCTACTACCGGGCTAAAGTATCCTTTAAATCCCATTAAGGCCTGAAAGCTGGGAAGTGTTCCTCTTAACCCCGGAGCATTGTAATTCGGATCGGTAGAAGTAGATGAGAATGACCAAATCGAAACTCCCACACGGAAGCCAAGATAAAAATCAACATTAGGATTTGAACCAAAATGAAAAAGCGGACGAATACCAATATTCAACCTGCTCAACGATATATTGAAGCTCTGATTATAATATCCGTTAGCCGAATCATTATAGTTTGTAACACCTGTTTTCATGCTCTGGTAACCAATACCCAGTCCTAAACTAAATCTACCATTAATAGAATAATCACCCGCTACACTTATGGCAGGGGTAATTGAGGTACTTACATTGGCTCCATTATTAAGTCCATAGTTTAACAAGGAAAATATAAGGCTATAGCCGACCCCGGCACTGGCAACAAATTCGCCCTGATTGTTTTGAGCTTTAACCTGTTTAGTGGGTGAGAACATGATGCCAATAATAATGGCACCAATAAGTGTAATTTTCTTCATAGTGATAGGTTTTTAAGTGATTTGAGAAATCAATTTGGTTAAAACGAATATACAAAAAAACTCATTTCAACACACCTAACCCAATAAAACAGGACGTTCTAACTATTTGCAGTTTGTACTAATATCAACTGCTGCTGGTTTATAGCCCAGTTCAAGTGCTTTTTTTAGGTCGGTGCAGGCATCACCATTCTTACCCATCATAACCTCGGTTACACCGCGGCGATAATACGCTAGCGCATCCTTAGGTTCTATTTCAATAGCTTTAATATAATCGTAAATAGCATCGTTATATTTTTTCATAGCTGCCTTTGCATCTCCACGCTTTATGTACCCAATCGGGTCGTCGTGTGTAACATATTTTATAGCCTCGTTGCAATCTTGTATCGCCTCAGGATAATTCTTCAAAAGTATCTTTGCCTCGCCACGGTGCAGATAAGCATAACCATCGTTAGGCGAAATAGCAATGGCTTTATCATAGTCGGCCATAGCGCCTTTTGCATCGCCCAGTTTTAGTTTTGCATTTCCCCTGCCCTCGTATGCATCGGCTACATCGTCAAAAGCAAGCACTTTATTATAATCGAGAATGGAGCTTGTATAGTTGCGGAACATATATTTCACTTCGGCACGCTGGAAGTAAAGTTCTGGCCAGGTTGAATCTACAGCAATAGATTTATCATAGTCATGCAATGCCCCTAGTGTATCGCCCAGTTTTACTTTCAGGTTGCCACGGCCCAGGTATGCCTTTGCGGAATCCGGTTCGATTTCTACAGCTGAATTATAGTCGAGCAGAGCGCCGACACTATCCATTAATATCATGCGCAAATTACCACGGTTGTTATACACATCTCCGAAGCCCGGTTTCATTTCTACTACCTTGTTATAATCTGCAAGTGCACCTTTATCGTCACCCAGTTCATGCTTTACATTACCACGGTTGTAATATGCCTCTGCATCGTATGGCGATAGCTTTATTGCCTGATCGTAATCATTCAGCGCTTCCTTATACATTTTCAATTTGTAGTGAGAATAGCCCATATTATACCATGCCAGTGCATTAGTAGGAGTAACCTTTACAGCAGTGGTATAAAAATCAATCGCCTTCTGGAACTCGCCTTTCTTAACCATATCGTCGCCCGATTCAGCAGCATCTTGTGCTTTTGCAGGGTGCAGTGCAAGTAAAGAAGTACAGCACATTAATAAGAATATTCTAAGCTTCATACGTTTTGTCATGTTATTACAACCAATGATTTGCTGTGAAAGTATAAATAATTTCTTTTGCCCTCACCCTACCCCTCTCCCTTTGGAGAGGGAATTATCCTCTAACGTCATTGCGAGGAATACCATGACGAAGCAATCTCAGTATTTAAAACTGAGACTGCCACGCCCGGCCAAGGCGGACTCGCAGTGACGAAAACGTAAGACAAAGGGGCACGCCCAAAATTGGAATAGATGCTTCGAAATTCATTATTCGATATTCGTTATTCGATATTAAAAGGTATCCTTAATATGTACTAAACATTACGGCAGTGTTATGCAGATTAAGTAATTGTTAAAGCCTCCAACTGCGCTAATCTAAACATAACTTTGCCCCTGTTTTCCATACCCCCCTATCATGAAAAACATTAAAATACTTTTGGTGGATGACGAACCTGACGCACTCGAATTCCTATCGTACAACCTGAAAAAAGGCGGGTATAAGGTATTTACTGCCAGCGATGGAAAAAGCTCGATTGATATAGCACGCAGGGAACTGCCCAACCTTATTGTGCTCGATGTAATGATGCCCGGAATGGATGGTATTGAAGTCTGTAAAGAGCTAAGGGTATTACCGGAAACTAAAAAGACACTCATTGTATTTTTCACTGCACGTAACGAAGATTACTCTCAGATAGCGGGTCTGGATGCCGGTGCTGATGATTATATACCCAAACCTGTTGCACCACGTGTATTGATGAGCCGCATAAGCGCTGTGCTGAGGCGCAAGGTACACCA
>DATHOD010000025.1:0-7043 GCA_035485295.1 Bacteroidia bacterium | reverse complement strand
TTTATATGTTGGTGGTAACTTTACAAAAGCGGGTGGTAAATCTGCCAATAATATTGCGGAATGGAATGGCTCTGTATGGTCATCTTTATCCTCAGGCACAAATGGCACAGTATCGGCTCTCGCTTCTTTTAATTCATCATTATACGTTGGTGGACAATTTACAACTGCAGGTGGAAGCCCTGCCAAACATATTGCGTCATGGAACGGTACAACTTGGGCAACGGTAGGAACAGGATTCAACAATACAGTGCTTGCCCTTGCAGTATACAATACAACACTTTATGCGGGTGGAACTTTTGACAGTGCAGGTAGCGCAGTAGTAAATCATATAGCATCACTTTCAGTACCAACAGCAATAAATTCTGTAGCTGCCGATAATTCAGTAAACGTTTATCCGAACCCCAGCAACGGAAATTTTTCCGTTGAATTAGGAATTAAAAATTACGAATTAGGAACGAAGGATAAAATAGAAATTTATAATGTGCTCGGGGTGCAAGTTCTCCCAACATTCGTAATTCCTAATTCTCAATTCGTAATTGACCTTACAGGTCATCCTGCGGGAATATACATTTACCGCATACTTACTGAAGAAGGAGAACTGATTACTACCGGCAGAATGGTAGTGAGATAATTCTTCTTTTTCTCCTTTTATTTTCTTATTTTTGGAGTAGTAAAACCACTTACATGAAAAACTACTACAAATCGTTTGGCATAACCTGCATTTGTGCATTTATTCTATTTATCTCAACCAAGGTGTACGCAGGTACAGGATGCACTCTTGCTGCTTCCATTACCTATGCAAGCGCCACAACAGAATGTGCGAGTTCTAAATATGGGGCATTAGCAGTAACGGCTAGTGGCGGTACTAAACCTTATACCTATAGCTGGTCTCCTTCCGGTGGAACTGCTGATACAGCCAAGAATCTTGCACCTGGTGTTTATACTGTAACAGTAACTGATTTTGCGGGATGTATTGTAACTGCAATTGGGGGTATTAATAAGGATAGTATAGCAGTTTTGCTCCCCTGCGATACAATTTGCGGCTCTACTTGCATCGGCAATTTATGCGGAACTTTTATAGGTGGAACCGGGCCTTTTACTTTTGCATGGAGCACTGGTCAAACTACAGCATGCATAAGTAGTGTTTCTGCCGGAACATATACACTTAATTGCACTGATGCAAATGGCTGTAGCGGCTCTGCCTCTGCTTCCATTGTATGTTATTCAAATATTCCGGGTTTAAGTGTAACACCAACTATTACTAATACTACTTGTGCTTCTTCGTATGATGGCTCTATAGTACTAGCTGCTACGGCATCAACATCTCCATTCAGGTATAATTGGGAAAATAAATATTGGACTAATGGATTATATAATATTCCGGCCTCAACCTATAGTGTGGTAATTAGTGATACCAACCACAACTGCAATGTGTTTTCATATACTGTTGGCACTACCAATCCAAACTGTGGAATAGTTTATGGTTCTACATTTAACGATACTAATTTCACGTGTACTTATAGTGCAAAAGATCCCGGTATAAACAGCTCAGTAATTACTATTAATCCGGGTGGGTACACATATACTCCTAATATTTACGGCTCTTATTCCAGTACATATCTTCCCTATGGCACTTATTCAGTTACCCAAACATTTCCATCAGGCTCAGCATTTGCACCTTGTACTTCAACACAATCTGTAGTAATAAGTAGCTCAACACCTTCAACCGACTTTGCAGATACTACGCACAGCAAGTTATCAGACCCCATGATAGTATATCTGTATAGTGACGCTCCGATAATCGGGGAACCATTTTCTGCAAACTTCCAAATAAAAAACATTGGCACAGATACATCTTATGGCAGGTCGTTTATAACTATACCTGATTCTATGACCTTCATTTCAGCTACCCCTGCATATACTTCTTACACCAACGACACAGTTTACTGGAATTATTCAGGCTTAGCGCCGGGTGATACTTTAAACTATGGGCTGAATTGTAATGTTAGCAGCAACCCATCACTCTATAATTATATAAGTGAGGTTAGTGCAGGTGTCATTCCTTCTAATACGGAATCAAATTCGGAAAATAACGGTATGGGGTATGCCTGGGGATTTGCTGATGCCATTGACCCAAATACAAAATCAGTAAGCCCCGTTGGAACTGGCCCGGCTGGCAATATTCAATTAACAGACAGTGTACTTACTTATATTGTACGCTTTCAAAATACCGGTACTGCTGCTGCACATAATATTTATGTGGTTGACACAATTAGTAACCATTTAGACATTAATACACTTGATGTATTAGGCTCGAGCAATACGTATAGCTACCAAGTTACAGGCAACAGGGTGAAGTTTATTTTCAACAACATTAACTTACCCGATAGTGGTGCAAACCAAAAAGGCAGCCATGGCTGGATTCAATACCGGATAAAACAAAATGCTGCTAATAAGGCTGGCGATGTGATACACAATACCGGATACATCTATTTTGATTACAATGCACCTGTTGCAACCAACACAACTACAAATACCATTGCTGCAATAACAGGTATTGGAAAAATTGCAGGAAATAACAACATAAGTGTTTACCCAAACCCCTCCAACGGAAAGTTTTCCGTTGAGTTAAAGGTGAATAGTGAAAAGTTAAAAGTTGAAATATATAATGTTTTAGGAGAGAAAATCTATTCGCAATACTCACTACCCAATACTCAATACCAAATAGATTTAAGCAAAGAGCCGAGTGGAATTTACTTCTACAGAGTAACAACAGAAAAAGGCGAACTGATTGGAAATGGAAAATTGATAATTCAATAATTAAAGCATGAAAAAATCAATACTTGCCATTTTACTCTTAATTTTTAGTTTCTCATCTTCATTTGGGCAAACATGGAGTGCTGTAGGAGGAGGAATAAACAAAGATGTTTTTGCTCTATGTGTTTACAATGGGAATCTATTTGCTGCAGGTATATTTGATAGTGCAGGTGGTAAACCTGCGAATAGTATTGCTGAGTGGAATGGAACAGCATGGAGCACATTAGGCACTGGAATAAATGGTTCGGTTTATGCATTATGTGTATATAATGGGAACTTATGTGCTGGAGGGTTATTTGATACGGCAGGAGGGGTAGCTGTTAATAATATAGCTGTGTGGAATGGAACAAACTGGAGCGCATTAGGGAAAGGTACAGATAGTACGGTAAATGCTATAAAGGAATATAATGGGGACTTATATGCTGGTGGAGATTTTGATAGTGCCGGAGGAATATTAGTAAATTACATTGCCGTTTGGAACGGAAGCAATTGGGGCTCTTTGGGAACTGGCACAAATTCTGATGTAAATACACTATTAGTGGAATATAATGGCACTCTATGTGTAGGGGGTGGCTTCACAATTGCTGGAGGAAGTTCAGCTAACTATATATCCACATGGAACGGAACTAGTTGGAATTCTATTGGTGGTGGGATTACAGCCCCTACCTATGCAGTATGCGAGTATAATGACAGTCTCTATGCAGGTGAAGATCATCCATATTGTTTATGTAACTATAATACGGCAAACTATCTACAGGAATGGAATGGTACCAGTTGGTTTTCTTCCGGTTTTTCTGGAAGTTATGGAGGAGATGCAAGTTTTAAAGGATTTAATTCTTTCGCGGTATACGATTCTACCCTCTATGTTGGGGGTGCCTTAACACCACATGGTGGACCTTCATGGTTTGGAATCCCTATTCTCGTTCTATCTTCTTGGAGTGGGACTAGTTGGGTGTCTGAAATCGGTAATTTAAATTCGGGAGATGTCGCATTCTCTTTGTGTGTGTATAATGGGAATCTATATGCAGGAGGACTCCTTTATATAGGTTCTGTAAGGACTAATATTGTAGAACTCACATTACCAACTGGAATAAATGATATCAAGCCAAATAATAGTATCAATAGTTATCCAAACCCTTCCAATGGCAAATTCACAATTCAGTCGTCAGTAGTTAATGTTCAGTCGATAGTCGAAATATATAATGTTTTAGGAGAAAAAATCTATTCGCAATACTCACTACCCAATACTCAATACCAAATAGATTTAAGCAAAGAGCCGAGTGGAATTTACTTCTACAGAGTAACAACAGAAAAAGGTGAGCTTATTGGAAATGGGAAATTAATAATTCAGTAGATCTATCCCTTAGCAGTATATAGTGCCCATATTCCAAAGCCTACAATTATCATTCCGGATAATCTTTTAATCCAGATCAGCATTGAATCGTTCACTTTTGAGCGAAGCCTGCTCATGATTCCGCTTAGTATAAACCACCACAAAACAGAACCTAGGCAAACACCTCCCGCAACAATTGCTGAAGACATATAACCGCTTGTTCCTATTCCAATCCCGGCAAATACGGCCATAAAAGAAAGTACAGTAGTTGGATTAGTTAGAGTGAGAAAAAAAGTGGATATAAAATTCCACAGCAAACTTTTACTTTCTGCTTTTGCTGCTTCATTCGCGGGGTTTCCGGTAACAATTCTAAACCCAAGGTAAAGCAAAAACATACCACCAATGGTATGTATCCACATTTGCTGCGCAACTAATGCGTTTGTAATTGCAGTTATACCAAAAGCCGCCACAATGCCATATATGGTATCTGCCGCAGCTGCACCCAGGCCTGTAACAAAGCCCGATACCATCCCCTCCGACAAGGTTCTTTTGATACATAATACGCCTATAGGCCCAACAGGAGCTGCAATCGAGAGGCCAATAATTATTCCTTTAAAAAGATAAGAGAGCATTTCTTACTACTTATGCTTTAAAACCTATTTCATGCTCTTAACCCTACCCACAAACACCCACTGGCTCCAGCCATCTATCTGGTTGCGATAGAATAAAAGTATTTCGTGGTTTTTCATTATCTGCCTGAATTGCATACCGGGCAATTTAAAAGGCGCCCCGCCTCCTACTCCCAGCTTCTGAATTGTAGCAATCTCCTTACCATCTTCATTTCTAAACTGCAATTCTGCAGCACATTTCTCACAAGGGGAATCGGTATAGTAATCAACTGTTATAATACCATTATCGGCGATGCTATCTACTAAATAGGTTTTCAATCCGTTTATTACAATACCCAATATCTCCTTTCCGTTGTATGTAATCTGCCATTCGTTAACAGTATCCTTCTTTGCGTAGTTATGCATAGTCGCACTTACCTGCAGACAGGTAAAAAACAATATTCCGCAATAAATATACTTCCTCATGGTTATTTAGCTACGGCGAATATATGGCATTTTCCTTTTAGCTATATTTCGAAAATTTAGAGGAGATGAAAAAGATTTTGTTGCTATTGTTTATCTGCTACTTATTTGCCGCATGCAAAAGTCCTTCGCATACACAAAAGGAACAGCCGACTGTTGCCATATCTAAAGCTACCCGTGCACCTATTGTAAAAGATACGGGGAAGCCAAGGCAGATTATAGAATTGCCTGTTTTCATTCCCATACTGGAATTACAAAACCAGCTTTACCAAAGCTTCTTTGCACCCAACTACGGTAAGTTCTTTCCTTGTGACGGACATCCTGATTGTGATGATTCATATAAAAATTTATACCTGGAACAGCCCGTATTAAAAGTTGACGGAAGCCATATTGTTATAAAAATGCATCTGGCAGGCAAAGCCGATCTGGTTATTTTAAGTACCGATGTATCGAGTGATATTACACTAACAGCATTACCCAGCGTAAAAAATGATACCCTTTATTTTACTGATCTTAAAATGGATCATTCTTCAAATAGTATACTATTAAAGATAGCCTCGAAACTTTTTGAAAAAAGAATAATAAGTACAATTCAAAAAAATGCATGGTATGCCTTCCGTCCCAAACTAGATGCAATGACTGCCGACACCCGGAAAAAATTTCCGCTTAAATGGGGAAACATATGCTTGCTATTAGATCTGGGCAAAATAAACCTGAAACAAGTAGCCACGTCGCCTGCACCCAATGAAGGCATAATGGCCGATTTCTCCGCCGAACTCACCATAGAAGACGCCACATTCTGCGGACAATAACTAGTTACAATTATTAGCAGTGAACTGTTAATAATTTGAGTACCTAAACCCATTCAGTTATTTATTTTGGGTGTAAATTTGGCTTCGCATACCACCCCACTATGCTTTTTTACTAGTTTTTTTTCGCATGGAGTTATACACCACATATGTACCTCTTCCTGATTTAGCTATATGCTTATTTCTTATACTAGCTATAGGTTTTAGCATTACGTATGCCAAATGCATAAGGAGATCATAAGAATTTGCTCAAGCTTTTTTTCTTAGGTTTGTTTCAATAAATTAAAACAGGCCATGGAAGAAACACAAAGAATAAAACTGGAAAGCATGTTCCAGGAAGCTGACCGCCTTATTAACGAAAAGGCAATAGCTGAAGGATACAATATGCTACTCTCCATTATACAGGAAGAACCAACCTTTGGCAAAGCATATAATCATATCGGCTGGATTCATGAAACCCAGTATAAAGATTATGCGAATGCTGAAAAGAACTATAAGCAGGCTCTTGAATTTGCACCGGGGTATTATGCAACATATTATAATTATGCGGTGGTATTATCTATATTGCAACGCTGGGCCGACCTCGATGCATTGCTTACCAGGGCGCTTACAGTGCCCGGTATAAACAGGGGAACTATTTATAATGAGTATGGCATTATGTACGAAACACAAGGTAAATACACCGAAGCTATAGATGCTTATAAAAAATATATTGCAAGCACCTTCAATAACAAGCAAGTGGATACTGCAAAAGAATCAATTGACCGCTGCAAGAAAAAAGTAGAGATCTTATCCGGATTATAAATATAAAAAAAGCCCCCTGTTATGCAGGAGGCTTTCTTGTTTTTGGTTTGTGTTGTTATTATCCTCTGGGGCTAGTTGGCGTTCTTATTGCCTATTAACTGTACATAGCCATCCAGGTTATATATCTTGTCTTTGAAGTCGGTAGCCTTTATCTCATAGAAGTATGTTCCATCTGACTCTACCACGCCT
>DATHOD010000024.1:0-19745 GCA_035485295.1 Bacteroidia bacterium | reverse complement strand
TGATAAAGGAAGTCATAGTATAGAACTATTCATTGTTGGGGGACATAAATGTCAAGTTTTATATGGCAATATAGGAGATAGCGAATACATAAGGAATCAGGATTTAGAAATATTAAGGAAATTTATAAATAGCTAACTACTTGTAAACGAGGTTATATATTTATTAGGGGTAGAATAAGATATTAATACCTAATATTATTTAAAATGCTCTTCCAATTCCAATCATCCAGCGGAACTGAACATAGTCCTGCTCAGCAGATGGTACATGGTTTAAGAGGAACGGCATGTCAAATCGTATGGTTAATGGCTTCACCATTTGAAATGGCCCCCATTTCTGAATTGTTAAGGCAAGTCCAAGGCCGGCATCGGCATGCAAGCTGCTGAATTCTAAAGGTGGCGTAATGTAACCAACTGGAGTTATATCAATATATCCTGCGTCGCCAAATAAATATGGTGTAAGCAGAAATGTGCTTTTCAAAAACTTTGGATTAAAATGTATTATTCGGTTAAAATCAAGTTCCGCATTTACTGCCGCACCAGTTGTCCCTTTATATGCAAAAGCTAAATTGTTTTTAGAATCAACATCAGGCATAATATAACCTGCATAGCCTCTAAGGTCTAGACCACCACCTTGCTGGAAATGGGAAACATCAGCGCCATAACCTGTCCATGCGGGAGGAACTATTCCCTGTGCCTGTGTGAATTTATTGTCAGCTAATTCTTCCGGGTTGGCACTTGCAGCATATAAAGCAGATTCATATGGCGTGTTGCTTCCAGTTCCATACTGGGCAAATAGCCTAGTGTGTAAGGTAATTTTACTACTTAGGTTCTGGTTATTCAATAGGGTTAAAGTTGTCTGCGAGAAGTTATAATCTGGTGTAAACGCAGAACTTTTAAAATGCAGGTCAATTGAACCTCTGCCAGAAGGAGAATATTTATAGTCATGCTTAACACCAAGCGTCATAGTATTGTTATATGCGCCTGTTCTCCAAAGTTGCGGATATATAAGATAGTTGGTATCCCATATATGTGGCATATACATTGCTTTTAGCTGTAAATAAAAAGTGTTTTTAAGAGAGTTGTCTTTTAGCTGAAAACGAAGTTTTGCCTCATTCAGACCATCCATGCTTTGCACATAAAAGTTTACTGATGAGTTTCTTATGAAATGATCTGTAGCAGTTTGATAACTGAGTGAGAAAGCGGCAAGCTGATGCCTGTTCTTATTTGGAAAGGCACTTGTATCATTCTGCGCAATGCCAGTATTTAAAAAAAGTGTAGCTGTAAGGTTGTTTTTAAATAGCATGTAATCTCCATGAATGTGCATTCCTACTTGTATTCCATCATAACCATTATACCAAAGCGATGGCCCGAAAAAAGCTTCGTAGTTCGCCCAGTCAGGTGTATTATAAACCTTTGAATCAAAGTAATATTTAATAGGGAAAGGCTTGGTGTTATTAAGCATATTCACATCTCCGAGGCGCAGTGTAGTATCAATAGCAACTTTAGAAATTCCTCCCGGAATAGTAACGGTAGCCTCATAAGTGGGCTCTACTTTCCCCCAGCCTATCCAACGTGGCAAGGTTTTGGCTGTTGTTTTCTTTTCAAACCATCCGTTAGGAATATAGAAGTTATAAACGCTATCTTTTTTAGAGGTTACTGAAAAGTCAATAGGCATTTGCATTTCGCCAACCCGCACAAATTTTATTACGTATTCATTCTTGCCTTTTCCTTTCTTTATTGAGCGTATGCCATAATCCAGATCTTTAGGGGTGTCGAACCATTCGTCAAAGAACCAAGTTAGGTCGGTATGAGTGGCTTCAGTTACAGATTTTCTGAAATCTTCAATATAAGGGTGAGCAAATTTCCACTGGTTAAAATAGTGTTGCATTGCTGCGAAAAATAATGAGTCTCCAAGCACATATTGTAGGTTATAAAGCATAGTTGCAGTTTTGAAGTATACCTGTGCATATCCTCCGCCATGGCCTAAAGCGCCATTGAAATCATCGGAATGGGTATTAAGTGTAGCATCGTGCATTCCGTAGTAGTTCGTTCCACGTGCTGCTAATAATTTTCCCTGGTAGTTCTCTGTAAAATCACTAATACCCCATACATAGTTATTTAAATAACCGCCATATACTTCAGTCATTCTTAATACATCGGGCTTAGTATACTTTCTTTGCCATGATGAAGATGACGGGCCTTCTATGGTATTCGGCCCATCTAATTCTTTACATGTCCAGCTTTCAGCGAATTGAGTAAAACCCTCGTCCATTGCAGCGCGGTATGTTTCATTACTTCCGAGCATTCCAAAATACCAGTTGTGACTTATTTCGTGAGCTAAAAGAGTACGATAGTTAGGATCAAATCCACCATCGAGTGTAAGCATTGGGTATTCCATTCCATCGCGCGCATCGGCAACTATCATTTGAGGGTAACCATACATTCCAAAGAATTTAGAATTGGTAGCTATAACTTTGGCAGTATAGTCCGCTGCATTTTGCCAGCCTGCTGCATGGCCCTCTTGTGCATATGAAAAACACTTTATCCCGTTCCACTGGGCAAATCCAATACGGTAAGTAGGGTCAGCGGTCAGCGCAAAATCATGGACGTTTTCAGCATGGTATAGCCACGTTTTAGTAGTCTTGTTTCTTGGGACTACTATTGATGGTGGAGCTTCCCACCTTTTTGACCTGAAGTTGCGGATGTCTAATTTTCGAAGTAGTGAATCTGGCAGTACTTCTTTTCCATTTATAAGTGTTCCGGTAGCGCCAGCTATATAGTTATTGGGTAAGGTAAAGGCGATATCGTATGTGCCGAAATCCCCATAGAACTCATGTGCCATGTGCTGCTCGACATCCCAGCCAAATTTCGTGTCGTATACACAGATACGTGGATACCAATGCACAACGTCATATTGTTTAAATACAGTATCCTTCTTTTTGTTGGCATAGGAGATAAACATTTTCATTCTGTTACGTACTGTACCTCCGGCATCGAAATAAGTATTAAAGGTTATATGCAGGGTAGTGCTTTGCCCCGGTAATAAAGGGTGGGCAAGCCATGCCTTCATAACTGTATTGTCAAGTTCAGTTTTAAGAGCGGTGTTGTTTTCACTGATGCTAGTTACCTGGCAGCCTAAGTCTTGTTTTTCATACTTGCCAAACCTAGGCTTCTCGCCGTTATTCTCATACAATGAGGTATAGTATGAATGTTTGTTTTGTGCATTGGAGTATAAATGGAAGAACACATATGTTAGTGTATCTGGTGAGTTGTTCCAATAGGTTAGGGTTTCATCGCCAGTTACAATATCTGAGGAATCATTAAGTGAAGCGAGTATTTTATAATATACATCTTGCTGCCAATAACCTTTAAAAGGTGGCCTGTTCTGCCAATAATATTGGTTTGAAGGACTCCTGTAATTATTAGGAGGGAATGAATAGCTTTGAGTATAGGCAAGATTAATGCCTGCGAAAAGAAATAGAAGCGAAAGAAATAGTGTTTTTTTCATAGCGTATTAGATGGAAGCAATATTACATAGAATCCGTTTACAATATTGCCCTGCAATAGTAAAATTGCGGCTAATTAAATGAGCTTCTTATTATTAAGGTGTAGGAATGGGGAATAAGGAATAATATATTTGTTACGTTAATTCTTCAAATGTTGTATAAAAGATATCTTATTATCGCTATTTTACTTTTCTCAGTAATTAGCTTATTTGCTCAGCGCAATAGGGTAGATTCGCTAAAGGGTGTGTTAAAGCAAACGAATCAGGATAGTATAAAAGCCAGTACTCTTTTATTACTTGCTGCGGAGGTTGAGTCTGTTAACCCTGATAGTGCTGTATTGCTTTGCAGGCAAGCGCTTATATTATCACGTGCAATTTCCTGGGAGAAAGGTGAAATCAATTCGTTGAACTCGTTGGGAATATGTGTTGAGATAAAAGGCGAGGTAAATGAAGCGCTTTTATATCAGGACAGTGCATTAGCGCTTAGTAATAAATACAAAATAACAAGCCGGTTAAGCTCTATTTACAATACATTGGGCAATATTACGTCCGATGAAAATAACTACTCGGTTGGGCTTGATTATTATTTTAAAGCACTTGCAATAGATAGTCTTGCAAACTTAGACGCCGTGGCCCAGGTATGTAATAATATTGGTATAAATTACCAGGAAATGGGAGACTATGTTAAAGCTGAAAAGTATTATATAAAGACTCTGAAAATATATGAGGAGGCCGATAAGAAGGAGGGAATAGCAACTATATTATGCAATCTGGGTAATCTTTATAATCTGCAGGGCGATTATCAAAAAGGACTCAACAATTTAATTAAAGCAGAACATATAGATAGCAGCATAAATAATCAAGAAAACCTTATTGTTGATTATTCTAATATTGGTCTGGGATATTTATCGTTGAAGGATTTTTCTAAATCACTTGAGTTTACTTTTAAAGCCATATTTCTTGGTAGGAAGATCGGGATAATAGGCAGTTTGCATACAGCTTATTCCAATATCGGTCAGGCATTTGTAAATGAATATGAAGACGATTCTTTGGCTAAGGAACTTATCTATAAGATGGGTGGGGATATAAAAGTTGTTTTACGCAATGCCATACTTGATTCAGCATTGGTATATGAGAAGCAAACAATAGTACTTGCAAATTCAGTACATAATGAGCTTAGCCTGACTCATGCTATAAGAGGAATGGCCCAAATTTTTACTATGAAAAAGCAATACCCGCTCGCTGTTATCTATTATCAACGAGCATACGACATTGCGGATAGCTTGGGGGTATTGCAGGAAGAAATGGATAATGCACAATTACTTGGGCATGCGCTGGTAAGGAATGGTAACTATCAATTAGCTGTAAAGTATCTCGATATAACGAATGTGCTTAAGGACTCTATTTTTAATAAAGAGAAAAACAGACAAATAACGGAGTTGGAGGCCAAGTACCAGAATGAGAAAAAGGAAAAGGAGATAGAAGCGCTGGCGCAGAAAAATGAAATACAGAATTTGCAAATACGCCAAAGCAGAGGATTCATAGTTGGCTTGGCCAGTTTAGTGATACTGATTATTGTGATTGGCTTTTTGCTTTTCCGGCAGAATAGAATAAATGCCAGGAATACAAAAATAGAACTTGAACAAAAATTGCTGCGTTCGCAAATGAATCCTCATTTTATTTTTAATGCAATGACAAGTATTCAGAACTATATTTATAAGGAAGAGCCGCAGGAAGCAGCCAATTATTTATCATCTGTTTTTAAGTTAATGCGTTCAATACTTGAAAGCTCAAAAGAAGAGTATATAGTGCTTGAGAAAGAAGTTGTAACATTGAAGCATTACCTTGTATTACAGCAATTATGTTTTCAAAATAAGTTCGATTTTAACATTGAAGTGGACCCTAAGCTAGATGTTGATAATGTGGCCATACCACCAATGATGGCTCAGCCCATTATTGAGAATGCAATCGAACATGGTATAGTAAATAAAGTGGGAGAGAAGGGAATAATAAACATACGTTTCACAGCCCAGAATGACATGTTCACTTTGGAGGTAGAAGATAATGGAATAGGAAGGGAGAAGGCAAGAGAAATAGGCCGCCATCATACCAGTAAACATTTATCTGTAGCCACAAATATTACACAGGAGCGGATTAATCTTTTAAATAGGAATTCGAAAAAGAGAGTTTCCATGGAGATAATTGATCTGAAAAATGAAAAGGGGGAAGGTATTGGTACGAAAGTTGTTTTTTGTTTCCCAATGAATACCATTGCATAACAGATTATAAATAAATACTACTTTCATAAAATATTACTTATAGATGTTACGCCTTGTTATAATAGACGATATGCAAAATGCAAGAGAGGTTACTGTCTCTGTCATTAAAAAGCATTGTAAAGAAGTTGATATCGTAGCAACAGCCGATAGCGTTAAGACAGGAATCGAAGTAATAAAGCAACATAAGCCCGATGTTGTGCTTTTAGATATTCAAATGCATGATGGAACCGGATTTGACTTATTAACTAAAATTAAGCCTATAGATTTCCAGGTTATATTTATTTCTGCTTATGAGGAACATGCTATAAGGGCATTCAAGTTCAGCGCAGTAGATTATATTTTGAAACCAATCGATTCGAATGAGTTGGTGGCTGCTATACAAAAAGCGGAAGGGGCCTTGCAACAAATAAACACTACACAAGGGCTAGATACACTTGAAAGTAATTATTTTAACGAAAGCAAAGAATCGAAGAAGGTTGTTTTAAAAACAGCGGACAGTATTTATGTAATAAGTATCAAGGATATTGTTCATTGCGAAGCTGAGGTTAATTATACTAAATTCTTTTTGAGTGACGGTCGCAAGATATTGATATCAAAGCCGCTTAAGGAATATGATGATATGCTTAGTGAATTTGGTTTTTTCAGAATACACCAATCTCACCTTATCAATTTAGATTATTTCGAGCATTTTAAAAAGGCAGACGGCGGATACGCTGTAATGAAGGATTCTTCAGTGATTCCCGTCTCATCAAGAAAAAAGGAGCTATTCTTGCAGGTAATTGATAAGTTATGATGGGCTTTGCCAATTGAATTGGCTGTTATTTAGCTCTTAAGCCCTGCGAATTACCTTAATATATCAGCGAATAATTTTTCATCGCCAGCGAATAATAAATGGGCTCAAAAGAGTCATTTAAGTGTACGAAATTTGTGCAAAAGAGATAATCGATAAAAGGAAACCTAAAAACTAAAACGATAAAACACTTAAAAGAGTTATTAACTAAATATCCAAAACAACATGAAAAGGACTACAGCAATTTTACAAATCATTTTTATTTCTCTTGTCTTTGGTTTGTTTTCCGGTAAAGCAAGTGCCCAAACAATAGGTAGGCTTTATGGAATGACCAGTTCAGGCGGGGCTACAGGCGGAGGTGTACTTTTTTATTATGATGTGCTTACTGGGAAAGATTCTGTAATTAAGAGTTTTACCTCTACATCGAAACCAGCAGGAGCTTTAGTACAGGATACCAATGGTAACCTTTACGGAATGATAACCGGCGGAGGTGCAACGGGGAATGGCGCTATATTCAAATATAACATAACAACGGGTGCGTATACTTTATTGTATAGCTTTACCGGAGGTGCCGATGGTTCCGCTCCTTCAGGTAGATTATTTGAATCGAGCGATGGTTTCCTTTATGGAACAACACAATATACAGGTGCCCATGGATATGGTACTATATATAAGATTAGCACAACCGGTACACTTACTACCTTGTATAGTTTTACCGGTGGTTCTGATGGCGCACATCCTGCTGCAGGTGTAATTCAAGCTTCTAACGATACACTTTATGGTATGACCCAAAATGGTGGTACAGCATACTATGGAAATATTTTCAAAAGCTCTACGGCAGGTGTTGAAGCCGACAGGTATAATTTTACAGGGGGTAATAATGCATTCCCTAATGGTGGAGTAATGCAAGCTTCTGATGGTAACTTATATGGTATGTGTTCGGGTACAGCGTCAAATTACGGTACTATATTTAAGTCAACTCCGGCAGGTGCTCATACAATTCTTGTTACATTCAATGCATCGAATGGTTCAGCCCCTTATGGTAACCTTATACAAGGCAGCGATGGTAACCTATACGGGATGACTAGTTCAGGTGGTGCAGGCTCAGGAACTTTATTCCAATGTACTACAACAGGTACCATAAATACCCTAGTTGATTTTGATGGTATTAATGAAACAACTCCATATGGTAGTCTTATTCAGGCTTCTGATGGTAATCTTTATGGAATGACCTACCAGGGTGGCACATCAAATGATGGGGTGGTATTTCAATGTTCAACAAGCGGAACACTAACAACACTTATGAGTTTTACAGGAACTGCTAATGGTGCAAATCCTCAATTTGGTAATGATTTATTGGAAGCAATGAGTGTATCAATTACAAGCAGTACAGCCATCTGCCCGGGCAGAACGCTTACAGCTTCGGTAAGAGGCGGCGGTGCAGGCACATATACCTACAGTTGGTCAACCGGTGCAACAACATCCAGCATAAGTAACGCAAATTCAGCTGGTACTTATACTGTTAAGGTAACGAATGCTAAAGGAATATATGTTAGTAATAATACAACTTTACCAGTATTTGTACCACTTAGTGCAAGTATTTCCAGCAGCAATCCAGAATGTACTACAGGTACCGATGGTTCAGCTACAGTAACGGCAAGCGGTGGTGTTGGTCCTTACACTTATGCATGGAGCACTAGCCAAACAACTCCTGTTATAGGTAATTTAACTGTTGGTTCATATACTGTAAATGTTGTCGATGCTAATGGGTGTTTAACTAATACCTCAGTAACACTCACAGGCTCTGTTTCACCAGTGACTACTACTATAACAGCTTCACCAGTTGCCTGTAAAGGTTTTAGCACAGGTAGTGAAACTGTAATTTCAAGCGGAGGAACAACTCCTTATACCTATTCATGGAATAACGGGCAAACAAATGCAAATGCATCAAACCTTTCAGCAGGTAAATATGTAGTACTTGTTACCGATAAGGTAGGTTGTACCTCGAAAGATTCTGCACTGGTTAATCAACCGGCAACATTATTAACTGTAGCAACTACAAGTAAGGGTGAGAAATGTTATGGTGGCGGCAATGGTGCAGCAACAGCAACTATAAGCGGAGGTAATTCACCATATGCATATTCATGGACAAATGGCTCTACTGCATCTTCTATCTCGAATGTAAGTGCAGGTTTATACAGCGTTACCGTGACAGATAACAATGGATGCGTAATGGTTGATACTACAAGTGTAATTCAGCCACCAAATAACCTTGTAAATGTTCATATATGCATGGTTACTGTAGATACAAACTCAACACATAATATAATTGTGTGGGATAATACAAGCCTTACTTATATCGACAGTCTTAAAGTTTACTATTATAATTCTTCGAATAACTGGAGCTTATTAAAGGAAGTACCTTACTCAGGTCAGAATTATTATGTAGATACAGCTTCTATTAATGATCCTAATAAAAATACAGTCAGGTATTGCTTAACGGGTGTAGATTCTTGCGGTAATGAAGAGTTATTTACATCAAGCGCATGGCAAAATACAACCTATATAATTGGTAATGGTAGCGGAACGTTCTTCTGGAGCGGTACAGGCTACCTTATTCAGGGAGTAACCCAACCGGTTACTACATACTACTTGTATAGGGATAATTTGAGCACTGACAACTGGACAGTAATTGATTCTGTTTCAGGTACTCAAAACCAAATGACAGATCCTAATTATTCTTCTTATCCTAAAGGAAGATGGAGAGTTGATGGGTTGTTGGCTGTGTCGGGTTGTAATCCTCCTGTGTTAAAGCCTACTAAAGCTAAAACATTCAATGCATCGCACTCTAATACTGCTAATTCATCTGTTGTAACCGGTATACAAAATGTAAATCATTCTGCTACTATATCTGTTTATCCTAATCCGGCTGACCAGGTGTTGAACATTAAGTTTGATAACGCAAAAGCCGGAACAACGAGTGTTGGTGTTATGGATATTACTGGCAGAGTAATAATGGAAACACAAAGTGAAGTAAGCTCGGGTAGTATACTTCCTATTAATGTTGCAGGATTACCAACGGGAATATATTTTGTGAAAGTGACTACAACTACATCAACACAAGTAGTTAAGTTTGTGAAGGAATAGCCTCTTAGTTAAAACGTTCCAATAAAAAAGGTCTGCAGGAATGCGGGCCTTTTTTATTTAAAGTAGCTTACTTCATCCTTAAATTTATTGTCATCACATTTTAATGTGATTAGAAGTAATGATAGTTTTTAGGTATATTAGGGTTCTGAAAATCGTCGACTTTTAATAAATTCAAATCAAAAATACCCCGCATGAAACGAAATTTACAAAACAGATTGACCGCTTTGGTATTCGTTATTGCTTCCCTTTATGCTTATAATAGTGAAGCCCAGGTTACATTTATTAATACTGCTGCAGGTAACGGTTCATATGGTTACAGCGTAGACGGAATTGTAGCCACAACAGCAAAACTAGAGCACCCTTATAGCGTTGCTACTGATACTTTAGGTAATGTTTATTTTGTAGATGGAAACCGCGTAAGGAAGGTTACTATTTCTACCGGTATTATTACAACCGTGGCCGGGCATGATAGCATTGCAGGGTATTCAGCAGATGGTGGATTGGCAGACACAACAGAGCTAAACGGTCCTAAAGGTGTAGCGGTAGATAAATGGGGCAACATATATATTGCAGATTATAGCAATAACATAATTCGAAAGGTAACTGCTTCAACAGGAATAATTACTACCATAGCCGGGATACCTGGATCTGGATCATATAATGGAGATGGAATAGCAACATCTTGTCAGTTGCACTGGCCGTTTGGTGTAGCAGTAGATGATTCGGGTAATGTTTATATAGCAGACAATTATAATGAAATGGTACGAAAGGTGACTGTGAAAACAGGGATGCTTAATACTATTGCCGGTGTTGGTGTATCCGGGTATTCTGGTGATGGAGGTGCTGCTACTGCAGCTGAATTATGGGCTCCTTATGCTGTAGCTGTTGATCATAACTGGAACGTATATATTGCCCAGTATGGAGATAATGTTGTAAGAGAAATTTCGAGTGGTATCATAAATACAATAGCGGGAGGTAATTCCACACCAGGATTTGGGGGAGACGGTGGGCTTGCAACACTTGCTAAGCTAAATACTCCTTATGGGTTAGCACTTGACGATTCTTCAAATTTATATATAGCTGATGAGGGTAACCAAAGGATACGTAAAATAACTGCAGCAACGGGTAAAATAAGCACGTTTGCAGGTACTACCTCAGGTGGGTATAATGGAGATGGAATTGTTGCCACTACAGCAAAATTATCAAACCCTTATGGAGTTGCCGTAAATAAATCAGGTAATGTTTATATAGCAGATTTGGGGAATAATCGTATTCGCGAGACGTATACGGGGTATGCTCCGGTAGCCTATTTTGTTGCCAGCGATTCTAATGTATGTCAGCATACGACAATAAACTTTACCGATAAATCTACTAAGGGCCCTACTCACTGGAGTTGGACATTTACAGGTGGAAGCCCGGCTACTGATACATTACAGAACCCATCGGTATTATATAATAATGCCGGAACATATGCTGTAAAGCTTAAGGTTACAAATGGTGCAGGTTCAGATAGTTTAACTAAAGTGGGATATATACATGTTAATGCTTTACCAACTGTAACTATTAGCGGGGCACCACGCTTATGTGTTGGTCCCGATGAATTGACTGCATTGCCTGTAGGAACTTCTCCTTTTACCTATAAATGGAGTAATACAGGAACTAATGACACTATAATGGCAAAGGATAGTAATATATATAGTGTTACAATTACCGATGCAAATGGGTGTAAGGCTAGTAATTCATTTTTTGTAAATAATGACTCTGCACCTGCTATCCGGATATGTATGTTATCAGTAGATACTGCATCACAACATAATATTATTGTTTGGGATAAAACAGGGGTAACTCATGTTGATAGTTTTAAAATATACTACTTCGATGCATCGAATAACTGGCACTTCCTTGGCGCGCAGCCATTTTCTGCTCCTGGATATTATGTAGACACTGCAAAGATCAATAACCCGAATGCTAATAATGTCAGGTACTGCCTAACTTCTCTTGATTCTTGTGGTAAGGAAGAGCATTTTACGGCAAGCCCATGGCAAAGTACTACCTTTATTGTAGTTAATTCAAGTGGTACATTTTCATGGTCTGGTACAGGTTACCTAGATAAGATTGTTAAATTTCCTGTAGTCACTTACTATCTTTCAAGAGATAGCATAAGCAATGGCAACTGGAGAATAATAGATTCGGTGTCTGGAATTTTTAATCAAATGACAGATCCTAATTTTTCATCTTTCCCTAAAGGAAGATGGAGGGTAGATGCATTATTGAACGATTCTATAAGTAATGGGTGTACAGTTCCTTTGTTAGGTCCGGTAAAATCGAAAACCTATAATGCCTCTCATTCTAATACTGCATCTACTGCTGTTATTACGGGTGTGCAGAATATAAATCACGGAAATTCAATATCAGTATATCCTAATCCTGCAGACAAAGTGTTGAATATTAAGTTCAATGTTATCAAAGCAGGTTCTGCAGATATTAGTATAATGGATATGACGGGTAGGTTGATTTCTGAAACCCAGAATAGCGTTAACCCAGGAAGTACCGTTCCATTGAATATTGCCACCATGCCTACAGGCATATATTTTGTTAAAATCACAACAAGCACTTCATCTCAGGTTGTTAAGTTCGTGAAAGAATAAACTCTCTATAAGACAGTTAAATAAGGCGGGTATATGCCCGCCTTATTTTTTTGTTCAACATTTTACTCTTTGAAAATGTTAACGGAAGCATAACATTTTGAATACGTAAAAGCATATATTTGCTTAACATACATATAACAACTAAGCAATATTTATGAAAAAAACAATACTAGGCGGTTTTGTAATGCTATCCCTGGCCTGCACTGTTTCCGCTCAAAACAACAAGATATTATTCGATGCCACCAAGGCCGAAACGGCAGGTAATGCCGATTGGGTAATTGATGCCGATGTACATGACCTTGGTTATGGTACGGGGCCAGCTATAGTAGGTGGTGGCAATGAATCTGATCCTCAGAACCAGCCAACTCCTGCTCAATCAACAGTTACAAGCACAACCCTTGAAACGTATTGGGAAGGTGCTTTATCTGCCTGGGGAATTGATTGTGTTAAGTATGGCTATGAAGTAGAAACCTTGCCGGTGTTCGATTCTATAACCTATGGTAATAAAACTCATCCATATGACCTTTCAAACTACCATATGTTTGTGATAGACGAGCCTAATATTAAATTTACCACAAAAGAGAAAACAGCTCTTATGAACTTTGTAAAGAATGGTGGGAGTTTGTTTATGATATCTGACCACTGTGTATCTGACAGGAATAACGATGGTTGGGATTCCCCAATGATCTGGAGGGATTTTCTTAAGAACAATCCGGTTCAAAATAATCCATTCGGTATAATTTTCGATTCGGCTAATTTTTCTCAAACAACAACTAATGTTTCTCCCGTTAAGTCAGACTCTATCTTAACCGGCCCTTACGGTACCGGTACAGAAATGATGTGGAGTAATGGAACATCAATGACTTTATATCCGCACATTAATAAAACAGCAATGGCAGATGTATTTATGACTGGAGCTAAGAATACAGATTCTGTTAGTGTAATGTTTGCACATGCACATTATGGTAAAGGCAAAGTAGCGGCTGAAGGTGATAGCTCGCCACCGGATGATGGTACAGGAGACCCTAACGATGCCCTTTACAATGGATGGACTGCGGATGCAAGCGGTAACCACCAGATTATAATAATGAATGCTACCATTTGGCTAATGGAAGGTGGCACAGTTACATCAGTAGATAATACTTCAGTAACTCCTACCAAGTTTGAGATTTACCCTAACCCAATGTTTGGCACTGGCCGCATAAAGTATGTGCTGGATGAGGCAGGACAAGTATCTATTAATATGTATGATGTAACCGGTAAAATGGTTAAAAATATTTTTTCGGGTGAGGCTGCACAAGGTTTACAGATCATTGATTTTAACAGCAGTGACATGCCTTCGGGTGTTTATTTCTGCCGCTTAGAATCTGATCACCTTACACAGACTCAAAAGGTTATTATTACTAAGTAAAGTAGAAGCCTTATTTGCACATTTGAAAGTCCGCCTAAGGCGGACTTTTCTATTTCTTAACATTGCTCAATCCGATTTAGTAAGTTCAGCATTATTTTTGTGTTGTAAGAATGTGTAATGGAAAGAAGAGAATTTATAAGGTCAATCGGATTATTATCTTTAACAGCAGCAGCTATGAAACTAAACGCAATTAATAAAATGGTAGAACCATTTGGGAATACTAAGCCAATGCCTGTGTTGTTCCTTGGGCATGGTAACCCGATGAATGCAATAGAAGAAAATGAATTTACCAAAGGCTGGCAAGATGCAGCAAAGTCTATTCCCCGGCCTAATGCTATTTTATGTATATCAGCACATTGGGAAACAGACGGGACCTTTGTTACGGCCATGAACAAGCCTGAGACGATACATGACTTTGGTGGATTCCCTAAGCCATTGTTCGATTTTCAATACCCTGCACCCGGGGATCCTGAATTAGCGCAACAAGCTAAACTTGGGATTACGAAAACTATAATTGGCCTAAATACTGATTGGGGTTTGGATCATGGTGCATGGGTGGTGGCTTCTCGCCTTTATCCTAAAGCGGATATTCCTATAATACAATTAAGCTTGAATTATGGCAAAAGCGCTGATTGGCACTATGAACTTGCAAAAGAACTCGCTTTCCTTAGAAGAAAAGGAGTGCTTATTATCGGCAGTGGTAATGTGGTGCATAACCTGGGAATGTTAAACTGGAAAGATGATAAGCCGTTTGATTGGGCTATAGATGCCAACGAAACGGTTAAGAAATTGATTACAGCGCACGATTATAAATCGTTGGCTAATTATAAAGCATTAGGTTCAGCAATGCAATTGGCGGTACCAAGCGCTGAGCATTATTTACCGTTAATGTACACACTTGCTTTGCAGGAAGAGAATGAAAATATCTCCTTCTTCAATGATAAAACTGTTATGGGATCGATATCAATGACAAGCCTTATAATTAGTTAAGAATTATATTCTTACTCCTATAATTAGAATATCATCTAATTGCTCTTTCTCAGCTTTCCAGCTATCAATAAAGCCTTCCAGGTAGGTTCTTTGCTCTAACATGGACTTGTTTTGTATGTTGAGCAATATCTCTTTGAACTTGCGGGTGGACAGCTTCTTGCCTTGCTCACCGCCAAATTGGTCGGCATAACCGTCGGAGAAGATGTAGAATGTATCACCTTTATTCAAACTGATTTCTTTTCTTTCAAAGCTCTGTTCTTCTTCCGTAAAGCCACCAATAGCCTTTTTATCTGCTTTTAATTCTTCTATCTCTGCGGCACCTTTGCGGATAATCCATAGTGGCCGGTTGGCACCTGAGAAATTAAGAACAACGGCCTCCCCACCCTCCGAAGTAGGGCTTTTTGATAAGGTTCCCCCTTCGGGGGAATTTAAGGGGGCCATAGAAATTAGTGCTATGTCCATACCATCACGGGTTGATTCGCTACCTGATTGGTGGAGAGAGGATTTTATTCCTTTGTTAAGTACTTGCAAAATTTGCGCTGTGTCATTACTTTGTTGTACTGCTTCATGTAGTTTTTCAGAACCAATCATACTCATAAATGCCCCAGGTACACCATGGCCAGTGCAATCGGCAGCAGCAAGGAAAATCGTGTCTTTTGATTCTTTCACGAAATAGAAATCACCACTCACAATATCTTTAGGCATAAAAAGCACAAAACTCTGTGGCAGGATTTTTTTCAATACTTCTTCGTCCGGGAGTATAGCGTGCTGAATTCGTTTCGCATAATTAATACTATCGGTTATCTCAAGATTCTTTTCTTCAATAACCCTGTATGCTGCTTCAATCTTACGGTTTCTAATATCGAGTTCTTTATTTGCTTTTTGTTTCTGTAGGTAACTGCGAAATACAAATATGGCTAGACAGAGAAATAAAAGAACAATGCCACTGATAAAATAAATGATCAGTCTTTGTTTTCTTACTTGTGCCTGTTGTAACAAATCCTTTTGGTCTTGTTCAGCTTTAGCAATTGTTTGTTTCTTTTCAAATTCAAAATTCATCTCAGTACGAATACTTTTCTTAGTATTCTCCTGGTTGGTAAGGCTGTCTTTAGCTGCTATATAAGCCTTATAATGTAATAACGATTTTACGTTGTCCTTAGTAATAAAGTAAATTGAACTAAGTAGTTTCTCCGATTCTTTAATATCAACAAATGAGCCTATTCCTTTACCTAATTGGTTAGCATTTTCAGCATATTCAAGGGCTTTACTGTATTTTTTTTGTCCCAAATAAATATTACCTAATGATATCTCGGCCTGAGCAAAACCTTCATTGTCATTGAGTTCTTTGAAGATGTTTTGTCCTTTTTCAAGGTTCTCAATAGCCTCAGCCGTATCTTTTTCGAATAAGTACATATTGCCAATATCTTTAAGTGCTGAACCTACACCATCATCGTCTTTGGCTTTGGTAAAGAGCTTCATACTCTTTATATAGTATCCCATTGCTCTTCCATAGTCATGCAATAAGTTACTGTATAGGTTACCAATATTTATTATTGCAGTAGCATCATAATCATCGTCATTCAGTTCTTCGAATAGTTTAGATGATTGAGTAAAGTAGTCCATAGCCCGTTTTGCATCTCCCTGGCCTTCATATATATATCCAATATATAGTATTGACGAAGCTTTTCCATGTTTGTCATTAATATTTTCACAAAGCTTTAATGAGTTAAAAAGGCTTGAAAGTCCTTCAGGGTAATCGCCCTGGTAATATTGTATAATGCCTTTGTTTAGAATTGCTTCGGCAATGCCCTTTTTGAAATCACTTTTTTGTGAGAGCTTCATTTCAATAGTCTGCAACGAATCAGCTTGAGGATAGTGGCCAATGGTGATCAAATCGACAACCAAGTCATGCATAATATTCGCTTTTTCAGTATCACTTTTGGCAATACTTACTGCACGCTTTAATGAGTCTATGGTGTTATCTGCTAACAGCTTAAACGAAGGAAATATGCACAGAAGCACAAAAAGTAGAGTAGGGCAAAAAATATGTAAACGGATTTGCTTCACTTTCATTTCAATCAAAGCAAATATATGGTTTCCATTTCACCCGATAATTTACACTGAAATATTATCATTATGTTAAATTATTCCGGATATAAATGTTTTCACAATTGATTCTGTTGAATTTAAATTTGTTTTTGGGCTGTTCATTTTTTTTGGATTAAAATTTAACATTTGAATTCTCTTTTGGAGAGGATATGAAGATTTCAGGTTTTATAGCATTGGAGCCATAATAATGGTATATTTGCAGTCTTCAATCACTTGTTTTTCACGAGTGTAAAGCTACCTCGGTTTAGAAGCCGCAAAAAAAATCTCTTATAGGTAGCTGTTTGTATATATTTTTTTCTACCTTTGCAGCCCCAAAAATATATGGGGAAGTTATTTTTTGTATTAAATTAAGCTGAAAACACAACGTAAAAATGCCAACAATTCAACAATTAGTACGCAAAGGCAGGATTAAGATTAAAAGCAAGAGCAAATCAGTTGCTTTAGACCAGAGTCCTCAACGCAGAGGAGTTTGTATTCGTGTGTATACAACCACACCTAAAAAGCCTAATTCTGCGCTGCGTAAAGTAGCCAAGGTTCGTTTAACCAACAAGGAAGAAATTATAGCTTATATCCCGGGTGAAGGGCATAACCTTCAGGAGCACTCGATAGTGTTGGTACGTGGCGGCAGGGTAAAAGACCTTCCGGGTGTTCGTTATCACATTGTACGTGGCACATTGGATACAGCAGGTGTTGAAAACAGAAGGCAAAGACGTTCAAAATACGGAGCTAAGAAACCAAAAGCAGGCGCAGCAGCACCGGCTAAGAAATAATAACACTATTCTAACTAATATATAGTAATGAGAAAAGGCAAAGCAAAAAAACGAATTCTTAATCCTGACCCAAAGTTTAACGATGTGTTGGTTGCTCGTTTTGTAAATAACCTGATGATAAGCGGTAACAAGAATGCTGCCTACAAAATATTTTACGGAGCTATTGATAAGGTAGCTGATGTAACTAAGGAAGATGGACTTGAAGTATGGAGAAGGGCAGTAGCTAACATTACCCCGGCTGTGGAAGTAAAAAGCCGCAGGGTGGGTGGAGCTAACTACCAGATCCCTCAGGAAGTTAGGCCAGAAAGAAAAGTTGCGTTGGCAATGAAATGGTTAACTGACTATTCTCGCGTACGTAAAGAAAAGTCAATGGTGGACAAATTAGCTGCTGAAATTATATCAGCTTCTAAGGAAGAAGGTTCAGCATATAAGAAGAAGGAAGATACACACAGAATGGCAGAAGCGAATAAGGCTTTTGCTCACTTTAAGTTTTAATTCAACAAGGTATATATAACATACTATGAGTCAGGATCTTAAATTAACAAGGAATATAGGCATTATGGCCCACATAGATGCTGGTAAAACTACCACCACCGAACGTGTGCTTTTTTATGCTGGCGTAAACTATAAGATTGGTGAAGTTCACGAAGGTACTGCTACCATGGACTGGATGGTTCAGGAGCAAGAAAGAGGTATCACTATTACCTCGGCAGCTACCCGTGTATTTTGGGATTATAAAGGACAGAAATACAAGATCAACATTATTGATACTCCGGGCCACGTTGACTTCACTGTTGAAGTTGAACGTTCACTTAGGGTATTAGATGGTGCTGTTGGTTTATTCTGTGCGGTTGGTGGTGTTGAGCCTCAATCGGAAACAGTATGGCGCCAGGCAAACAAATATGGCGTTCCTCGTATAGCATTCGTAAACAAAATGGATAGGGCAGGAGCTGACTTCTTTAATGCCGTTAAGGAAATTAAGGATAAGTTAGGCGCTAACCCAGTTCCAATTCAAATACCAATTGGTGCTGAAGACACATTTAAGGGTGTAGTAGATCTTATTAAGAATAAGGCTATCCTTTGGAATGATGAAACCATGGGCGCTAAGTATGATGTAGCTGAAATTCCGGCTGACCTTAAGGAACAAGCTGCTGAATGGAGAGCTAAGATGGTAGAAAGCGTTGCTGAGTTTGATGATAAGTTAATGGAGAAGTTCTTCGAGAACCCTGATTCTATAAGTGAAGAAGAAATTATTGCTGTATTACGTAAAGGTACTATTGCAATGACTATCACTCCGGTATTGTGTGGCGCTTCATTTAAAAATAAAGGCATTCAAACTCTTCTAGATGCGGTTATGGCATTATTGCCTAGCCCTTCTGAACTTCCTCCAGTAAAAGGTACAAACCCTGATACTGACTTAGAAGAAGAAAGACGTCCTGATCCTAAAGACAAGTTCTGTGCTTTAGCGTTTAAAATTGCTACCGATCCATTTGTGGGCCGTTTAGCTTATTTCCGTGTTTACTCAGGTACACTTAATTCTGGTTCGTATATTTTAAATACACGTACCGGCAATAAAGAACGTATCTCTCGTATATTCCAGATGCATGCTAACAAGCAAAACCCTATCGATATGATCGAAGCGGGTGATATTGGCGCTGCAGTTGGATTTAAGGACATTCGTACAGGTGATACTCTTTGCGAAGAGAAATTCCCATTGGTACTTGAATCAATGAGTTTCCCTGAACCGGTTATTTCTATTGCAGTTGAGCCTAAGACACAAGCCGATCTTGAAAAGATGGGTGTTGCACTTGGCAAACTTGCTGAAGAAGATCCTACATTCCGTGTTCGTACAGATGAAGATTCTGGCCAAACCGTATTGAGTGGTATGGGCGAGTTACACCTTGAAATTCTACTTGACCGTATGAAACGCGAGTTTAAAGTAGAATGTAACCAAGGCGCTCCACAGGTTGCCTATAAAGAAGCTATTACCAAGGAAGTTGAACACCGTGAGTTATATAAGAAACAATCAGGTGGTCGTGGTAAGTATGCTGATATGACAGTAATTATTTCTCCTGTTGATGATGCTACTAAACCAG
>DATHOD010000023.1:0-4744 GCA_035485295.1 Bacteroidia bacterium | reverse complement strand
TCCGTTGGTGCTATCGCACAACTATAAATTTCTTCGTAAGCGTTTTTCCTCCCGATTTTGCAGTAACGAAGTAAATACCTGCTATCAGGCCGCTTACGTCAAATGTTTGTTTCATTGCCTTAGTATCGGTGAATGAGTTGTTAAATATGTTTTGTCCAAGCACATTGGTTATCGTTATGTTTTCTATGGGCTCTTCTGTGCTGACTGTTAATTGATTTTTTGCCGGATTAGGGTAAAGTTCAAGTTTATCGGCTGAGTTTGTAAGAGTATTAACACCCGTTACAGTGCCGCTATTAAAATGAGCAGCAACTTGATTCTGGGCTCCCCATGCCACAACTCTGAATAGCTTAACATCAGTAACACCTGGTGTCATATCGTTAGGTAGGGTGGTTCGCACAAATCTTAATTGCATCATATCGTTAAGCACGGAAGTAGTATCTGGTAAGGTATTATGCACTTTACTAACTACCACATCAAGCATACCACCTGCTCCTGCATTACCAATAAAATCTGCATTTGCAGCTGGAAGAGTAGAGTCCTGCCATGTAGAATCTGTAGTTCTGCCCATGCTATTACTTAGACCCCAATCGTTATATCCGCTTAGTATATTACAATTAGTACCACTGCCTATCATAGGTATGTAACTCCACGGTTCCTGATTCATATGATTCATTAAAAAAGTAAAAGTTCCGCTGAAATTATCCGTACTTACCATTGGAAAAGTATGCTTTAACAAGTTCCAGGACATACAGGCTACTGAAAGCTTACCGAATGTATTGCTCAAATTTACAAGGCCACTCGTACGCGCAAAATCTCCCTCATTCCACATGCCTTCAGCATCCATTCTTCCACCGTTGGTCACGTTAAATAGGTTTTGGGAATTACCTGTTGCTCCGCCCAGTAATGATATCTGTCCGTTCGTATTACCACCAGAAGATAATACTGGTCCTCCATTTGCCTGTACCATAGCAGTATTACCAAAGCCAGGATAAAAACACATCATGGTTATATCACTATTCTCAATTCCATCCGATAAGAGACCTATATCACATGGTTGAGTAGATTGAGGCCCACCGGCATTAAATTCTTGTCCATATATGCGTCCACCAACCTGATCTGCATTATCAATAACAAATGCCTCAAGGGCATCTGTGTATGGTACATTCAATAACAAATCTTTTATAGTGGCTCTGTTGGGGCCTTGCAATTCAAGTAAAGGCCCCGGTCCGGCTTTTGCACCTGCCCAATTTAGGGTCGTAACTGTAGCGCCATATCCTAACCCAGAGCCATCGCCGATGATTTGCATATCGCTATTGGCGGGAACTGTAATCCCTGTTTTAATACTGTACTGCCCGAATGGTATGTGTACTACCGGTTTATTTCCTAAGGGCAGTAACGCGGCTGAATCTATTTTGGATTGTATCTCAGTGGCATCGTTACCGGTTCCTTTAACTACTTCAAATACTTTTCTGCTTAAATTCTGAGGCGTTCCAGGTAAAGTAATAGTGTCAGGGTATTGTATGGCAGAAGTATCAACTGCCATATTATCAAGTGGGTAAAATTGTCCCCATGTTTCATCAGCACCTGAAACAAAACCATTCGGGTCCTTTGTAATATCGGTAGATGAACCATCCAGCAATGTCAATTCGTTAACCTGCCAGTTTTGTTGGTAGGTATTCACACCGCCGCCTTCAAAACTTGAATCGAGAGCAAGGTTTACTTTAGGTGCTATACTTTCCCTGAATGAAAAATTATCAAACCATGCTGTACCCGAGCTGGTTGAAATAAAGTCGTCGGTAAGATACAACTGTGCGCTTAACCCACCTGATGGAGCGATTACTGTTTTGGTATAATTTGTCCATGCCGTTGTACCTGTAACTTTAGCTATAGTATCCACCTGTATATATCCTGTTGCAGTAGCAGCCGGGTTGGATGGAGTAGTATTAGGGTACCATAAGACCAGGATATATGCATGCGTACTAACCGCTGTGCTCTTTACCCATCCCGAAACTACATATGAACTATCTGCATGGATTTTTATGTCCTGGAACACATATCTCGGTGCTGCTGACAATACCATTTTCTCGGAATATGTTCCACTTTCGGCAGTAGTATTATCAATTGAACGCCCTCCAAAATGATCTGCACAATTCCATGGCCATTGATTAGGTAATGCGATCAATTCGTACATACTGTATAGGTTAGGACTTTTTATTGTGTAAGTATACGGATTGCCTCCACCGGTAAAACTCTGGTTAGTTTCAATATCCAGCGTATCCCATTTATAGCTCCAATTATTTGATGCAAGTAATTGAAAGTTAAGCGGAGAGGTCCCACCACTGCTTAAAGGCGCAGAGACAGTATATTTAATAACTGTTTTCTGTGTTTTTACCGGGCAATTCCATTTAATACCAAAAGGTTGGGCCTGAGTACCGAAACTTGTTGCCGCATTACCATCTATTGCTTTTTCAATTTGCTTCCCTACATAAAATGCACCGCCGCCCCCATGGTCGCCTATATTATAAGGTGGTTGAATTGGCCATTGGCTCCATTTTGAATTGATTTGCGAAACGGTATTGCCAATAAACATATTCGGATTACCTACATGTACCGGAGCTAAAGAATCTCTTGTGGCACGAATCAAGTTATCAAACATTACTGTATTACTTCCGGCATTACAATAGAATGAATCAACATTGCTGTATATGTGGTTGCCCCTCATAAAGGTTTCATACCCGTTAAAAAAACACTTTGAGTTTATAGAAGTATTACCCGATATGACATTCTTATATGGTGAAGAACTTATATCGCAATTTTTAGAACGGAGAAAGACATTATCATATATCTGGAAATAGCCATCGCATTGATTGATGGCTGTATTGCAATCTTGAAACAAACAATACCATACCCAATGGTCAAGGCTGTTCCAATTACAGCTGGAAATACCGGTTGAGCAATTAATGAAATGACAACGTAAAATTGTATTCTCCGCCTGACCATTGGCTCCTCCGGTTAAGTCCAAGCCTATACCGGTCTTAAAATCCTTAAATACAAGATCGCTGAATTCATTGTGGGTAGAAAAGCCACCTGTTTTAAATATGCCACGGATTACATTGTTATTTCCTTCAAAGGTTAAGCGGCTGACCCTAAGATACCAACCTTGAAGATTGAACATGGCGCTGGTATTTGCAGCGCCGCCCCATGAAATAATTGTTGTTGCAGGGTCTTCACCGACAATATTCATACCCTGGTAATTACCACCGGTATTATTTAATGAGTCTTTAAGGAGATATGTTCCAGCAGGAAAATAAAGCACAAGAGAACTATCTTTTGCTGAATTGCTTAGTGTCTTAAGTGCAGCATTAATAGCAGGGGCGTCATCAGTAATTCCATCGCCTTTTGCACCAAAATCTGTTTTCACATTCTTCCAGCTTTTAAAAGGGCCTGAGAATTCTTCGCCGGTCTGGACGTATTTAAGAACTTGCGAAAACCCTAACGACGGCATCAACGAAATAAACATCAAAACTACTATTGCACGAATAGCCTGAATTGATTGAATTTTGGAAAATGCTTTTATGAAAGTAATTTGTTGCTTCATGGTTTCCTTTTAGGTGGTTAGTTTCAATGGTGACATACTCAGATGATCTCCTATTCCAAATATAGCAAAATACATTGAAAGCACTTAAAGGTTCCCGTACCTTGATTTCTATAGTCTATGGATGCTATTCATCAAAAAAATCATGTAATGGGAGAGAAGGCATGGGGAATACAAAGTTAATAAAAGCCTACTGATAGGCCCATTGTATTTGGTCTGCATTTTTTGTGTCCCGTTCATTAGCACAAAGACCTATTCTACCTTCAATTTTTTTAACTCTTATGAAGTAACTCCATTATTGCAGGGATTAGCCGATGCAATAAACCAGTTGGCGAGCAAAGGATATAACAAGTGGGAAGTGAACGAAACATAAGGCATTCTGAAAAGGCTTTCGCACCATTCGGATTAGCTAAAGGCCAATGACAGGAGTTTATTCTTCACCGCAATTTTGCTGGATGAATATGCCCTGGGGTAGATAATTGTAGTTATACCCTTACACCAATTATTAAAACATCATCAACCTGTTCTTCTTCCTGCTTCCACTCTTCAAAAAGTTTATCCAACTCCTGTTCCTGTTCATACATCCGTTTATGTTTTAAAGACAATAAAGCATTCTTAAATTTCCTGGTGGTAAGCTTTTTGCCGTTAGGTCCTCCAAACTGATCGGCATAACCATCCGAAAAAAGATAGATAGTATCTCCGGACTGTAAATCCAATGTATGCTGTTCAAAAAGCTGTTCTCCTTCTGTAAAACCACCTATTGCCCTTTTGGTGGGTTTTATCTCTTCTATAGTATCGGAATTGCTTCGTATTATCCATAAAGGACGATTGGCGCCCGCATAAGTTAAGCTGTTTCCCTGTACAGCGCACAAAGCAATATCCATTCCATCTCTTGTGCTGTCATTCTTCTGAGATTGATGCAGGGATTTTTTGATCCCTTTATTCAAAATGCTCAAAATGTCAGCCGGGTTATCGCTTTGCTCAACTGCATCATGAAGATGCTCCATGCCTATCATACTCATAAGCGCTCCCGGCACTCCATGGCCGGTGCAGTCCGTAGCGGCAATTAAGATGGTGTCGTTCTGCTTTGAAAAGAAATAGAAATCGCCGCTTACTATGTCCTTAGGCTTAAAAAGGGTAAAAGATTGG
>DATHOD010000022.1:0-15660 GCA_035485295.1 Bacteroidia bacterium | reverse complement strand
AAACTGCATTATTATCTATGTGAATATCGGTGGTGTCTGAATAAGTATTGTCTGATGTATCCATAATTGGCACCTTGGCAATACGGAATTTACCCTCTCCCATTCCCAACATTGCTTCTTTACCTTGTATCATAGATGTGTGATACCCGAAAGGAGCTTCTTTACCGGTTGCGTCAAGAAAGTATAATTTACCATCATTACTAATGTATGTACATATCATATGATTTGTAGAAAGTGGAGCAGGCACATCCGAAAACGAATAAGGAATGTCCCGAGTTCCAATCCAGGTTTGGTATGCCTTTAATCCAGCAGCCTGAATCATTTGGGTAAGAGTGCTTGCCATGTCTTTACAATCACCAAAACGACGTGAGCAAACCAAAGAACCCTCTCTCGGAACAAAGCCACCCAGGCTATCTTCATACGCTATATAGGTAATATCATTCTGCACCCAATAAAATATCCTTTTTACCTTTTCAATATCGCTGGTAGCTCCCGCAGTAATAGAGTCAACTACTTTCTGCATATCAGGTGATACAGTTTTGTTCACATTCTTTACGAATCCATAATACCAACTATACAGGGCAGTTGTATCTGCCAATACTTTCTTTATTTCTTTGTCAACTGTATACTCATCAACCAATACTATAATATGCGGGGCATAGTATGTTAAGCTTGGAGCATTATCCTCATTCTTTATTTTTTTTGCTCCATGCACCTTCCAGGTAAACGTTGTGTTCTTTCCGCTTTGCGATGAAGAAAACGCAATATTGCTGTCTTTCACATTGAAAAGTTTGTACCTGATCTTTACTGTATTCGGAAAGGTAATTGAGTACTCCACATCTTCAGTAGGGGCAAAATCGTTGAAGAAAAAGCGGCCATATAAATGCGGGTCCTTTACCTTTTCGGTATACGACAAAATCTCTCTTGAGCCATTTACTATGCCAGGGTAAACAAATTTGTAGGCCCTGGAATCGTCGTAAAAAGTACCTTCAGAAATTTCGTTGGTCTGTGAAAAGTTCTTAACCTTTATAGATTTATACTTACCATTCCCTTCAGGGTTTTCAGAATGTGCATCAAGGTCCTGTATTTCAGAGAAACTTGACCAATACACCTGCTTATCTAAATACCCTTCTGTTTTATCGGTGAGAAGAAGTAACTCTTCATATACCTTAGAATAAATAACAGGCTGGTCATTCTCAATTTTAATTACCGCATTTTCTTTTCTTGATACAAACACAGCATTTTCATCGGAGTACTTTTTCCGTAATGCAGAATAAACGTCATCTTTTTGAGCGTAAACAGGAGTAACAAGCATTAACAGGCAAATAGCCTGCAGTGCTCCCCGTAGCGCCTTACTTATGCGTTCCGGTGCCACCAGCTTTTGGCTGTGGAGCCTTAGGCTGAACTTTTGGTTGAGCCTTATTTGTTCCTGTTTCACTTTGGGCTGATTCATAAATCATATCGTCGTTATAGTATACCGCTGTTCTTATAAGCTTGCCTGTTTTATCGTAATAATAATATTTGCCATGGTGCGAACCCAGTACCCAGTTCTCGATATGTTCCACTTTACCATTGTCATAATAATACTTTGATACTCCATCTTTCTCTCCATTGAAATAATTCTCTTCCGCTTTAAGGTTACCATCTGCGAAATAGTATTTCTGCAAACCTTCCTCATTTCCATATACATAGTTCTCATCTTCCGATATTTTACCTGTAGGACAGTACACGGTTCTTTTACCATTCAGCCACCCATGTACATACGTACATTCAAGCGATTTATTGCCATTCGGGTAGAAACATTTTACTTCTCCCGAGCTTTGGTTCATAGGTATGGTTGGAACCAATTTTCCATCTTTCCCTAGGTACGAATAACTCATTGGGTAACCATCTTTATACCAACGGGTACATATCAATGAACTGTCCTCAAAATAGTAGTTATACTGTCCCTGGCTTTCTCCGTCAGTTGATTGCCCTTCTCTATAAATATGTCCGCTAGGATAATACTCCTTAAACGGACCATCTTCCTCGTCGGTCAGATAATTATCAGCGGTCTTAACATTCCCATTATCAAAATATCTTGTCGCTTTTCCAACTACATTACCCATATCATACTTGTATTCAGACTCAGGCTTACCATTCTCATAGTATACGTTAAAAGCGCCCTGACGGTTTCCTAATACAAAATCCCCTTCAGCCCATACCTTGCCATTGTAGAAATAGGTCTTCTGGTGTCCTTCTACCAAACCAGCCATATAGGTACGCTCAAGCCTTGTCTGCCCATTGCTGTAAGTAGATTTATATGTGCCATTCCCTTTATCCGATGAGTAAGTATAAATTGCCTGGGTGCCAGTTGTATCATACAACCATATCTTATCTACATATCCTAATTCGTGATTAAATTGTTCCTCAGACAACCTGCCATTTACATCATAAAAATCAGAATAACCATGCTTATCACCATTCAGGTAATAACGGCGTGAAGTCATTGTACCTTTTGAGTTATAATAAAACCAATCCCCTTCAGCCTTGCCATCTACATACCAGCCTTCCGATTTTAAGGTACCATTCTCATTATAAGCCAGGTAATACCCATTGGAATTATCATCGGTATAATTAACTGAGTCCTTTACTTTTCCACTCGGATAAAATTCAACTTTAGGGCCATCCAGTTTGCCAGCCTTGTATGACTCAGTAAGTGTAAGGTTACCGCCTATTGAATAGTATTTCCATACCCCATCTTTTTGGGTCTCATAGGTTTCACCCTCATTTTCGACTACACCATTAGCGTAATATGTCTGAATTTTAAATCTTCTGTTCGAGGCTTTCCCTTCAGATAATATTTTGCCGCTTTTATCAGTATAAGTATACTTATCAATATTATCATTCTTGTAATCCAGCTCGCCATATTTTACTCCATCATCGTCGTACATTATGTACGAGCCATTCAATTCACCACTCTTGTTGTAAGTAAGCTCTTCTTCTTTTTTTCCGTTGCGGAAATATATTGTCCAAGGCCCGGTAAGTTTTCCGTCATCGGTAAATGCGCCTTCCTTATGCAATGAACCATCTTCGTAATAATACTTCCATGGGCCGCTTATTTCATCATCCTTATAAGAGCCCTGATCCTGTATCTTTCCATTTGGCCAATAATCCGTTAAAACACCATTCTTTTTACCATTTTTGTAAATGGAAGATAATTGCAGTTGCCCATCGGAAAAATATTCCTTTTGTTCACCTTCAAGCCCATTATCAGTATAGTTCACAACAAAATGCTGTTTCCCATCTTCGTAGTAAATCATTAGGGTGCCCATCGGCTTGTCGTCTTTGTATTTACCAAAAGAGCTAGGTGTGCCTGAGGATGTAAATTCCGATACATCACCATTCAACTTATCATCCTGGTAATTGAACTTTCCTTTTTGCGCACCGTTAGAATACCAAGTTTCAGAAAGCCCATCTCGTTTGCCATCTTTGTAATTAGTCCGCTCTTTAAGTGTTCCATCGGCATAATACCATTCCCATTGGCCTATGCGGTCGCCGTTATCATTAAATGCACCCTTTGCAGCCAGTGAACCATTGTTTTCGTTGTATATGGTCCAGTCACCAAAGGCTTTACCTTGTTTGTTTTCCTGGCCCATTGCTTGTAATACATGGTTATTATAATAGTAACAAGTAACCGTTTTCTTCTCACCACCTATATTTATTTCTCTTGTCTTGCGTGAAGTAGAAATTTTATCATCAGCCCATGTAGTGAACTCTTCTATTTTCTTCTTTTCTTTTGCTATATCCTTTTGCAACGCATCATCATTTACAGAGCTCATTATATAATATGCATAAGGTTCAAAAAGATCCTTTTGCTGCAGCTCTACAAAGAATGGAACATAAGTATCCATCCAATAATTATTAGTATTTGGAGTATATGTCAGCTTCTCCATAAAAAGCTGTAACTGCTTTGTTATGTTGTACGATATCTTCGTCTTGGACTTATAATCTTCCTTCAATGCAATCTTCGATTGAATGAGCAGTTCAAGGTCAGAGAATGCATCATCGTTGTATTTTGAAGGGTCCACCTTTGTAGAGCTATTATAGTCGTACTTATTCTCCGCAACTTGTTCCACCAATTGTACAGTTGAAAATGAGCGTGTAGTTGAGGGTTCTAAAATCAAATAGAACTGCAATGAAAGCATTGCCGGTATCATGCGACCCTGTTCAAGACAGCACTTGCCAAGGTAATAATGACTTGAGGCATGATACATATTCAGGTCGAGTGATCTTTTAAATGCAGCTATAGCACTATCGTATTGGTGAGCTTTGTAGTATGCAAGTCCAAGAGAATACTGCAAAAGATATATTCTTGAATATTTAGGAATAGCTTCTTGTTTAAGCAATTTTATTGCATCATCATTCTTACCCTGGTCAATAAGTGCGGTAGCAATTAGCTTATAAAAATCGGGGTCGTAATCAGTATGCTGGTCTAATCCTTTTCTGCATAAAATAATACCTAAGCTATCCTCTCCACCCGATACACGGCT
Source organism: Bacteroidia bacterium (assembly GCA_035485295.1). Taxonomy (GTDB): domain Bacteria; phylum Bacteroidota; class Bacteroidia; order JABEUT01; family JABEUT01; genus JABEUT01. The sequence goes on along the minus strand of DATHOD010000022.1, from coordinate 11,128 downwards.
TACGGCATCTTCATATAATGCAAGTGCATAACTGGTATCGTTACGCGTTATCTTTTCATACAAAGCACCAGCCTGGTCAAATTGATTCGAATCGGCAAGAGCAATACCTCTTGTTAGTAATTCGTATGAATTGATGAGCGGATTGTTCTTTTGAGCTTTTACTGAAACACATGAAACACAGAATAAAATAACTATGCCGACCTGCACTCGCATATTCCTCATATATACCTATTTAACTTGTTAGAATTAAAACCTCTAATGTAACACTTTTCCCGTCTATACGTGTCTTCTGGTTACAAGCCAATTTGAGTTAACATTAAGAGTTTATATTTGTAACTATGTACAGTATACTTAAAGACTATCTGAAAGGTAAAATCAATTTTACCGATTCTCAGTTTGAGGAGATAAAGCATTTATTTGCTGCCAAAACCGTTTCGAAAGGAAAGGTATTGCTTCAGGCGGGAGAGATAAACCAGCACAGCTTTTTTGTAGTTAAAGGTTGTCTGCGCAGTTATGTAATTGATAAAGAAGGCAAAGAACATATTATACAATTTGCTCCCGAAAATTGGTGGATATCGGACCTTAACAGTTATAACAAACAAGAGCCTGCTATGTTCTTTATTGATGCAATAGAAGATTCGGAAGTTTTAATGAACGATAGAGGCTTTAACGAGAAGATTGCAGCCATTGTGCCACAGGCTGATGCAATGTTTCAGACACTTACCCAAAACAGTTTTAGGGCAATGCAAAAGAGGCTAGTGAGCCACCTAAGCGCCACAGCTGAAGAAAGATACCTTGAGTTTATTAAAACTTACCCTACCCTAGCTTTAAGGGTTCCACAAAAAATGATCGCTTCTTATATCGGCGTGGCGCCTGAATCACTTAGCCGCATACGTAAAGCTGTTGCGCATCAATAGTTTACGAATTTCATTTCTTAACATAGGTCAATGGGGTTTGATGCAAAGTAGCCGAACTTTGTATTCATAATCAAAACCCCTAAAACGATGAAATACATTCCTTTAATCGGCAGAACACTTTTCTCATTGATCTTCTTAATGACCATTATGGGTCATTTTTCAAGTGGTAGTGCTGCATATGCAGCTTCAGCCGGTGTGCCAATGGCTAGTGTTCTTGTTCCCCTTTCCGGCATTATAGCAACACTTGGGGCTATTAGCATCATATTAGGTTATAAGGCAAAATTCGGAGCATGGCTAATTGTGCTCTTTTTAATACCTGTTACACTTATGATGCATAAGTTCTGGACCGCTACTGACCCAATGGCTATACAAATGCAGATGAGCACTTTTATGAAAAATTTATCAATGTTAGGTGGCGCGCTTATGATAACCTACTTTGGCGCGGGGCCTGCAAGTATTGATAATATGAAGAAATAATTCCCCTCCTGAAGAAGTATGAGCCTTACATAAGAAATAGTGTAAGGCTCTTTTCTTTTATAACGTATTTAATGGAAGCTGTCCGCTTTCCAAATCCAATAACCACTTCTTTCTCCACAAGCCACCTCCATATCCCGTCAAGCTTCCATTTTCCCCTATTACCCTATGGCAGGGAATAATAATAGCTATTCTATTCGTCCCATTTGCACCTGCAACTGCACGAATGGCATCGAGCTTATTTAGTGCAATAGATTGTTGTTTATAAGAACGTGTTGTTCCAAAGGGTATCCTCAACAATTCATTCCATACATCCTTTTGAAAGTCTGTCCCCAGTAGAATTAAAGGCAGATCAAATTCTTTACGCTTGCCTTCAAAATATTCATTTAATTGCTTCAGCAAGGGTGCAAAGTATTTACTCTCGCCTTGTATAATCTCCACATTAAATTTATTAGGCAGCCCTTTAACTTCAGATTCTAATTTTTCTTCGTCAGCAAACCCCAACAGACAAATGCCCTCCTCGGTTGCACCTGCAAACATTTGCCCAAGTGGAGTTTCAAATTGAGTAACTGTGATTATCATTTCTTCAGTATGATAGAAGTACAGCAAAAATACATTTTACGGCTTGAGGAAAGAACAAAGAAATTGACAAGTAGCTTTTATGCAACTAATTACGAAAATTATACAACAGTTTTAGCGGTGAATGGGCTAACCTTTGCTTCTTACAAGTAAACTATATGAATATAAAGAGGATTTTTGGTGCATTGCTTACTATACTGGGTGTAGTTGGACTTATTTATGCGGCTGTCTTGTTTGCCAATACATCAGGTGGCAACAGAGACATAAGGGCACTTATCGTTTATGGAATCCTCGGAATTGTATTCTTCCTGGCAGGTATTAGCCTGGTAAGAACAACAAAAGATGAGGCTGAATAAATAACTTGTTAAGAATCACATAGATCGAGTGCAATATTAATAAATTGATTTAATCAAATGATTAAATCAAAAATATAAATATATATTTGCTACATATTTCATAAGGAAATGGCAGTTGCAAAAAAGAAAAAGACCGACGGAACCACCGAAGAAAAGATTATAGGTGCTGCCCGTAAACTATTTACCCAAAAAGGGTACGATGCCACTAAAACACGTGATATAGCCAAAGAGGCGGGCATTAACCTTGCCCTTCTTAATTATTATTTCAGAAGCAAAGAAAAGCTGTTTGAGATAATTATGAAAGAGAACATGGGCCAGTTTATGGAAGTTATTTCTGGAATAATAAATAATGAAGAAACCTCTATAGAACAGAAAATAGAATCGCTTGTGAATAATTACATCGATATGCTAATGCGCCTGCCTGACATGCCTTTATTTGTTATGAATCATATAAAGGAAGATCCTGAACGCATGGAAATGAGGCAAAAGTTTATGGGATCTCACTTCATGAAACAAGTACAAAAGGGAATAAAATCTGGTGAAATAGCTCCTATGCATCCCATGAATATGATGTTGAATATTGTCGGGCTAACTATATTCCCTTTTGTTGCACGTCATATGTTTCAGAATAGTGGTGGTATAACAATTGAACAATTTGGGTCGTTGATGCAAGAACGCAAAAGGCTTATTCCAAAATGGATAGCCGCCATGTTAAAAGTAAAATGATCTTTTTATCGTCGTGTTTAAACAAAGAAATAAAATGAAAAAGTTATTCGTAATAGGAGCAGTTACACTCATCAGTCTTTTTGCTGATGGACAAACTACTCTTACAATCGATACGTGCTATGCCCGCGCCAGGCAGCAGTATCCTTTAATAAGGCAAAAAGGATTGATAGATAAAACAAAAGACTTTAATGTGTCCAATGCCTCAAAAGGCTATTTGCCTCAAGTGAGCTTTAATGGACAGGTAACATATCAATCAGCAGTTACTACAATTAATCTGGGGGCGCTTCCGAAATCGCTGAGTGGTTTAAGCTTTCCTACCCCTCCGCTAGATCAGTTCAATGTACATGGTGAAATTGACCAGACCATTTATGATGGTGGCATTATAAAGCAACAGAAGGAATCGCAAAGCACAAGTGCCGATATACAAAACCAAAATATTGAAGTACAACTATATGCGCTCAAAGACCGTATAAATCAAATATTTTTTGGTGCATTACTCATAAATGAACAATTAAAACAAACTGACTTAACAGAAAAAGATATACAGAGCAGTATAGATAAGATGCAGGCATCTGTAAATAGCGGGACTGCACTAAAAAGCAATCTGGATGAATTACAGGCTGAGCTAATGCAACAACAGCAGAACGAGCTTAGTTTAAGAGCTAACCGTAAAGCATATTTAGATATGCTTAGCCTTTTTATCAATCGTCCGTTAGACGATAATACTGTATTAGAAACACCTCGTACTATAGCAGTTTCAGATAGCATACATCGCCCTGAGTTATCCTTTTACGATTTTCAAAAGAAGACTGACGACGTACAGGAAAAGATTTTAACTGCAACTAATCGTCCAAGGTTATTAGGCTTTTTCCAGGGAGGTTATGCTTTACCCGGACTTAATGGGTTTGATGTTAATCCAGAATGGTATTATATAACAGGCATTAAACTGAGTTGGTCGTTAGGTGGATTTTATACACTTAAGAACCAACGTCAATTATTAGACATTGACAGGCAAACCATAGATATACAGAAAGATGATTTTATTTTCAATACTCATATTTCACTCAGGCAACAAAGTGCAGATATGATAAAACTGCAACAACTTATAAGCAAGGATAATGACATCATAAGCAAGCGCACTGCAGTTAAAAATGCAGCTAAGGCTCAAGTTGATAATGGTGTAATAACTGTTCACGAATACATTAATCAATTGGATGCAGAAGACCAGGCGGAACAAAGCCTATTGCTGCACAAAATACAATTGTTAATGGATGAATACAACTATCAAAACACTTCAGGTAATTAAAACAACACAATAGATATATCTTATGAAAAAACTATCATTAATCGCAGCAGCAATCTCAACATTATTTTTGGGTGCATGTAATAACAGCGAAAGTGATTTTGACGCAGCAGGAGCTTTTGAATCTGTTGAAACTATTGTTTCTACTGAATCATCTGGCACCATTATGCAGTTAAATATAGAAGAAGGGCAAACACTCCAAGCAGGCCAATTCATTGGCTATGTAGATAGCGTGCAGCTATATGAAAAGAAACAACAATTGCTGGCGCAAATAGCATCCACAACAAGCCAGACACCTGATATTCCTGTGCAGATTGCGGCACTGCAATCTCAACTTGCTGAGGCAAAAAAGAATCAGGACCGAATGAATAACTTGCTTAAGCAAGATGCTGCAACCCAGCAGCAAGTGGATGATGCGAACACACAGGTTGATATGCTGAATAAGCAAATTGATGCACAGAAATCTACTTTAGGTATCTCATCTAACACCATAACAAAAGAGGTGGCACCACTGCAACATCAAATCGACCAGTTGAATGACCAGTTAGCTAAATGCCGTATTATTAACCCAATTCGTGGCACAGTACTTACCAAGTATTCCGAAAATCATGAAATAGTAACACCTGGCAAAGCGCTTTATAAAATCGCTCCGACGGATACACTCATACTAAGAGCTTATGTAACCGGTGCACAATTATCTCAGGTAAAACTTGGTCAAACAGTTAGAGTACGAACAGATAAAGGTGCTAAACAATACTCTATTTATTCGGGAACAGTTTACTGGATATCTGATAAGTCTGAGTTCACCCCAAAGACCATTCCTACAAAAGACGAGCGCGCAGACCTTGTATATGCTATTAAAGTAAGAGTTGTAAACGACGGATACCTGAAAATAGGCATGTATGGAGAAGTGAAATTTGCTGAAGCGAAAAAATAAACAAGATGAGCACAGCATCAGAATACGTACCTGGAACCTGTAACATAGGCCCTCCTGAAATAAAAGGAAGAAGAAACGCAGCAATAATAGCCGCTGTTTTAGCAGTGCTTTTTGCAGCAACATTCCTAACCAGCCATGCTGATAAATTATGGCGTCTCTTCCTGTTTATCCCAGCCACTTCATTTGCAATTGGCTTTCAGCAATGGTATAATAAATTCTGTGTAGGCTTTGGTTTAAAAGGTGTATTCAATTTCGGAGAGATGGGTAAAACCTATTCCGTTGAACAACAGGAATATTTTAAGAAGGACAGAGCCAAAGCATGGAAAATGATAATCATAGGACTAGTATTTGGGTTAATACTGGCCATAACATTCTACTTTCTCCCTATTTAAGTAATGAGTGCTATCACCCTAAATAACATTGTAAAAACATACAACAAGAAAACTGTTCTTGCTGTAGATGATGTTTCATTCTCGGTAGAGAAGGGTGAGATATTTGGCTTGATAGGCCCAGATGGCGCAGGCAAGAGCACTATCTTCCGTTTACTTACCACCTTGTTGTTACCCGATTCAGGTACTGCGACCGTGGGTGGATTGGATGTTGTAAAAGATTTTAAAGCAATACGCGGCATAGTCGGTTATATGCCTGGCAAGTTTTCATTATACCAGGACCTGACGGTTGAAGAGAACCTGACATTTTTTGCCACTGTATTTGAAACAAGCATAGAAGAGAACTATAACCTGATTAAAGATATTTATGTGCAGTTAGAGCCTTTTAAAGACAGGCGTGCAGGTAAATTATCAGGTGGGATGAAACAAAAGTTGGCGCTTTGCTGTGCTCTTATTCATAAACCACAAGTGCTCTTTTTAGATGAGCCTACAACGGGTGTTGATGTAGTTTCGCGCCGGGAATTTTGGGAAATGCTTAAACGATTGAAGACGCAAGGGATCACCGTAATGGTATCTACTTCATATATGGACGAAGCTACTTTATGCGATCGCATTGGACTTATATTAAATGGCAAGGTATTGTCAATTGCATCACCCGATGATACAATTAAAGGATACCCTGAGAAGCTCTACGCAGTTAAGTCCGGTTCAATGTACCACCTGCTTCTTGACCTAAGGGCTTATGAAGGCACAATAGATTGCTACACGTTCGGAGAATATTTGCATTTATCAATAAAAAGTACTGAAGAGGAAGTAAAGAAATACTTGCAGGAGAAAGGACATGAAGATGTTGAATTTAAAGCGATACAACCTACAGTGGAAGATTGCTTTATACGATTATTAAAACACCAGGATAATGGAAACGGTAATAAAAACAAATAAGCTAACCAAGCGCTTTGATGATTTTGTGGCCGTGGATGAAATAACATTCGAGGTACACAAAGGAGAAATATTTGGGTTCTTAGGTGCGAATGGTGCCGGGAAAACTACAGCCATGAGAATGCTCTGCGGGCTTTCTATACCAACCTCGGGCGAGGCTACCGTAGCTGGGTTTGATGTGTTCAAAGCCCCTGAAGAAATTAAAAGGAATATTGGCTATATGAGCCAGAAGTTTTCACTTTATGAAGATCTATCAGTAAAAGAGAACATACAGTTCTATGGAGGTATTTATGGTCTTAACAACAAACAGATAAAAGATAAAAGCGAAGAGCTAATCGATAGGCTCGGGCTTCATAATGAAGCAGACAAGCTTGTAAGCTCTTTGCCTTTAGGATGGAAACAAAAGCTCTCATTTTCAGTTGCAATTGTACATACACCTAAAATAGTTTTTCTTGATGAGCCAACCGGCGGAGTTGACCCAAGTATGCGCCGGCAGTTCTGGGATTTGATATATGATGCTGCCGACAAAGGCATTACCATATTTGTCACTACGCACTATCTTGACGAAGCAGAATATTGCAACCGCGTTTCTATAATGGTAGACGGTAAAATTGAAGCACTCGATTCCCCGGCAGGATTAAGGCAAACTTATTCAGCTGCTAATATGGATGAGGTATTTTATAAACTAGCCCGGAAAGCTAAAAGATCTGATAACTAGAAATGAAACAACTGCTTTCCTTCATAAAAAAAGAGTTCGCTCACGTTTTCAGGGACAGGAAGACACTGGTCATGCTTTTCGGCTTTCCTATAATTCAAATTGTCCTTTTCGGATTTGCCCTTACCAACGAAATTAAGAACGCCAATATTATTGTGGTTGATAATGCCAAGGACCAGGCATCTCAGCAAATAATAGATAAAATGGAGGGTAGTAAGTTCTTTAAAGTTCAAAAAACATTAATGTCTCCTTCGCAAATAGATGCTGCATTTAAAGAAGGTAAAGCAAAACTGGCTGTAGTTTTTCCAGCCAATTTTAATACCGACCTATTGCATTTGAACAAAGCATCTATACAGGTTATTGCTGATGCTTCTGACCCTAATACAGCAGTTACACTTACCAATTATGTCAGCTCAATTGTTGCTGATTACCAGGCCCAGCTTTCTCCAACTGTGTCTATGCCATACAGCATTCAACCGGAAGTAAGAATGTTATATAATCCAGACCTGAAAGGTGCGCCAAATTTTGTACCGGGTGTAATGGCAATGGTATTATTACTGGTCTGTGTAATGATGACATCAGTATCTATTGTGCGGGAAAAAGAAATGGGCACTATGGAAATACTTTTAGTGTCACCCGTAAAACCATTAATGGTAATTATTGCTAAAGCTATCCCCTATCTTGCATTATCTATTGTCAATCTTGCAGTAATACTCATACTTAGTGTCTACGCGCTCGATGTGCCAATAAAAGGCAGCATTCTGCTTTTGGTTGGTGAAAGCATTCTGTTGATTCTGACAGCACTTGCATTGGGTCTATTAATTTCTACTATTACATCGTCTCAGCAATCAGCCATGTTCGCATCTATGCTTGGTATGATGCTTCCGACTATGTTATTAAGCGGTTATTTATTCCCAATTGAGAATATGCCTATTGTATTACAAGTTATTTCAAATATTGTCCCTGCACGATGGTATTACGTTATAGTAAAGGCGGTAATGTTAAAAGGACTTGGCTTTTCTGCCGTATGGAAGGAAACTATAATTCTTGCCGGTATGGCAATTTTCTTTACTGCTCTGAGTCTTAGAAACTTTAAAATACGTTTGGAGTAATGAGAGCCTTGCGATTTTTAATGCAGAAGGAGTTCAGACAAATGTTCCGCGATAAGGGATTCACTGGTCGTTTATTTATCGCGCCTGCTATACAACTCATTTTGTTACCGATGGCAGCTAATTACACGGTTAAAAACATAAATATTGCCATTGTCGACCATGATCATTCAACGGTGTCGCAAAAACTTTCCAATAAAATATTGTCTTCAGGTTATTTTAAACTTGCCGACTATACAGACTTCAACTCCAAGGCCAGCAAACTTATAGAAAATGATAAAGCTGATCTTGTGCTGGAAATACCACAGGGTTTTGAAAAGAACATGATACGTGAAAATAACCAAAAGGTGGCAATTGAAGTGAATGCTATAAACGGTGTAAAAGCAAGTATTGGTTTTGGATACCTGAGCGGCATTATTGCCGATTATAATAATGACCTGAGGTTAGAATGGGTACAACCTGTCCGAACGAGTGAAATACCTACCATTCCCGTCGTCTCATCCTATTGGTATAATCCATCCTTAACCTATTATATATATATGGTTCCCGCCATTTTGGTATCTCTCATTACTGGGGTAGCAGGCTTATCGGCTGCTTTCAATATTGTGAAGGAAAAAGAAATAGGGACCATTGAACAGATTAATGTGACACCTATTAAGAAATATGAATTTATACTTGGCAAATTACTCCCATTTCTTGCAGTAGGTGCAGTTGTATTTACCTTCGGTTTAATATTCTCATGGGCCATCTACCGTATAGTTCCTCTTGGAAATATTGCAGTTCTCTACCTCTTTATGTTTGTGTTCTTGTTTGCCATTCTTGGTTTCGGGCTTCTTATTTCCACATACTCCCAAACCCAGCAACAGGCTAATTCAATCATGTTCCTGTTTATGATGGTATTTAATATGATGAGTGGCTTATATACCCCAATTGATAGCATGCCGGGCTGGGCTCAGGTACTGTCGCATTTGTTCCCTATCAGCTACTTTATTGAAGTTATGCGTATGGTGGTAATTAAAGGCAGTGACCTGCATGATATACGGTTCCACATATTATTTGTTTTCCTAATAGGCCTTGTATTAAATACATGGGCAGTCCTTAACTATAGGAAAACCACCTAAGAATAAAATTGCTATTTTGCTATAATGAACGCATACCTGAGAGTAGTTAAGCAAAATTGGCTGGTTGCCTGGCAGAACAAAGTATTCAAGCAAAATCTTTTTGTAGGATTGATCTTGCTGGTTGTAACTATGATCTTTACCTCGTACTTCTTCAATTATATCGAAAACACCAAAAGTGGGATAGTACTTAACGATTGGATACTTCAAAGAATACCCGCATTAGATGCATCAGTCTTTATAGTAACCCTAATGGGCAGCGCTATTTTCCTATTCAGTATACGCGCCATTGCTAACCCTAATATATTTATTACATTCCTTTTTGCCCTTGTACTTCAATTAACTACACGGATAATTACAATAAGTATTACAGAATTCTTTCCTCCCCGTGGACTAATAGTGCTAAGGGATCCGATGGGTAGTTTGTTATATCAATCACGATTTATTACCAGAGATCTTTTCTATTCAGGTCACACGGCTATTATTTGCCTTCTTTATTTCTGCTCATTTAATAAACGGGATAAATACTATTTTCTACTTACTGCAGTGTGCGTCGGGCTTTTACTTCTTATTCAGCATGTGCACTATACAATAGATGTTGTATGTGCTCCTTTATTTGCTTTTGGAGGCTTCTGGCTCTCAAAAAAAATATTGATTTCTCAGAATGCCTATATAGAAGGCATTCAACAATAGCTATTTCTTCTTTGCGCCATTTGAATTATGAATCAAATCAACACCATCAAATCTTGCATATTTTATTGCTGTAAGGTCGAATTTAGATATGTTCTTGTAGAGAATTATCTGAATCAGTACTATCAACATAGTGCCAATAGTAATGCATGAAAGTGTTTGTAGTATTTGTGAAAAATACATTCCCACAACTCCGTCGGTTGTGAAAATATTTAGTAAAATAGAAAGAGTAAATAGTACTTTCAAGAACTGCATTTTATTTTTCCCCATTTCATTTGGAACCTTGAACAATAGGACGAATACTGTGAAGTAAGAGAACCATTGAAAGATAAAATAGGCCTTCCAGGCCAGAGGAGATAGTATCGGAATTACACTGAGTAGAATGGAATATTCAAGGATAGCCTCAATACCGGTTTTATTCACCAGTTTTTTCCTGAACATATAAGCAGGATATAAAAACAACACTGCAATAACCACATAATTTATGCGCTTTACAACTTCAGCAGAAAGGTTCATGAAATTTATCTGGATGCTTCCTGTGCCAGTTGAAGTAAAGAGCCTGAGCAACATTGCCAGGAATGATTGGTTCTTATTGTGTGCCGTTGGTGGTATGGATGCGATCTGAGAGTAAAAATGATGGTAGTATGCAAAGGCCTGATCAGCACCGAAAACAAGTATAGTAATTGAATTAACAAGCACCAGGAATATTCCGGTCCATACCATAACTTTCAACTCCCTTTTGTAAATAAAGTAGAACAAAATAAAAATAGGATATACCTTAAGTGATATACCAAATGCAAGTATTAAGCCGGAAAGTAAATATTTATTCTGGGTAAAGAAATAGATAGCAAGACACGATAATAGAAGCATGAAGAT
>DATHOD010000021.1:0-9967 GCA_035485295.1 Bacteroidia bacterium | reverse complement strand
ATTCCCGTCAATTGCTGAGCAATTTGTTAGAACTACTATTGGTGGCGCACTCCCTATTTACCCAAACCCGGGTATATTGCCTGAAACTGCTTATAGCGAGGAAATAGGAATAAATCAGAGTATGAAACTAGGCAGTTGGGTTGGTGTTGCTGACATAGCAGCATTCAACTCAATATATACAAATCTCATTGATTTTGTATTTGGCTTTTGGCATTACCCGGGTGATAAAAAGGACTCTACTGTAGGATTCAAATCTATTAATATTGAAAATGCACAAATTCAAGGTCTGGAATTTACATATAGTGCAGCAGGTAATATAGGAAGGAATGTACATATAGAACTTACCGCCGGAGTTACTGCAATTAGCCCGATTAATACCGGTACAAAAGATTCAGTTGAGAAATATGAGTCGAAACATCCTAATCTTTCCTCATCATTTAAAGACTCTTTGCAGCAAACAGAAATCTTGAATTATAGGTCATTATATACCGCCAAGTTTGCTTTTGAGGCTAGTTACAAAAAACTTATACTGGGTGGAAACTTCAGGTATAACAGTTTTATAGTAAATATGGACGGGATATTTTTAGGTACCGACCCTCAGTTTCCTGGATTAGCAATTCCTGGTGGCGTGGCGGATTTCCGTAAAAAGGATAAGAATGGTGATTATATAATAGATGCTCACGTTTCATACCAGGCAACAAGTATTTTCAAGATATCATTTATTGTAAAGAACTTGCTTAACCGAGCTTATATAGAAAGGCCCGCGTACCTTGAGCCACCACGTAACTATACAATACAGGTAGGGGTAAGGTTATAAACGTTATTTCTTGCTTTCTTCTTCCGTATTTTCCGGATGCAGAACCTTATTGGCATCTACTCTTTTATCAGTCAACTCACTGCCGAGGAAATATGCAAGAGCATGAGTAGAAGGATTAACGTGGAGCAATACTTTTAAAATGGCTGTAAGCGGCACAGCTAATATCATACCCGGTATTCCCCAAATTTCACCACCTATAAGTAATACCAGAATAGCTACAAAGGGGTTAACACTTACTTTAGAGCCTACAATTCTCGGGGTAATTAAATTAGATTCAAGGAATTGTACTAGGAACATTACTGAAGCTACTTCCACAGCAGGCCATACTGAATCTTTGGTAAGCAGGGCATAAAAAGCTGTAATTATAGCACCCATGGTAATTCCAACATAGGGTATAATGGTGAGCGTGGCAGCAAAAAATGCAAAGAATATGGCATGGTCTATACCAATTATAAGCAAACCGATCAGGTTTAGTATTCCAATAATAAAAATAACGGTGATAAGGCCTACCAGGTAATTCTGAACAAGTTTTTGTATACTATTTATTAAGGTAGTGGCAGTAGTTTGTATTTCAGTTTCCAACAGGGCGAAAGCGAAATTCTTAAAGGCAGCATTATATAAAAGAAAACAAAATACATATACGATAATTAAAACAACTGAACTCATTACCCCGGTTGTTTCTGAAATAGTGCCCGATACAAAATCTCCTATAGAAGAAAGCATTTTAGTTTTGATGTCAAGTATCCATGTGGGCAGGCCAGAGCCTTCACTTTGGAAGTGTGAGGTGACAAATTGCTCTAAATGATTGAACTTGTCATTTATCTTGCCGCTAAGGCCGCTTAGATCAGATACCAGACTTGAAAGCTGAATACTTACAAGAGCAATAACTCCTACAAGAATAATGGTAACCAGTAATAATGTTATGATAACTGCTAACGCATTCGGTATTTTCCAGCTTAATAGTTTATGGTAAACCGGGTAGAGCAATAATGAGAGCAGGCTTGCAATGATAATTGGCAAAAGAAAATTTTTGGCATAAATGAGTATAATGGTCCCAAAAACCAATATTACCAGCCAGGTGGCAATCCTAAACGTAAGCGAAGATTTCAGCACGTGAAATTATTATTAAGATGTAAAGGTAGGAATTAAGTGCAACAGCAATTATGCCGATTTACTCAACGACATTTTAAAGCCTACACCATGTATGTTCTCAATACATATAGTAGCATCGTTGGCAAGGTATTTTCTCAACCTTGATATAAATACATCGAGGCTACGGCCCATAAAATAATCATCGTCTCCCCATAAGGAGCGGAGTATGTCTTCACGTTTCAATATCATATTCTGGTTCATGCAGAAATAGCGCAATACCTCTGCCTCTTTAAGTGTGAGCTGATTTTTTGTTTTTCCTGCTGTGAGTGATAAGTTATTAAAATCGAAGGTGTATTTGCCAATGGTAAATTGAGTTGGTAGGTTTTCCTTGCCACCACTTACCTTGCTTCGCTTCAGGAATACCTCAATACGCATTATCAATTCCTCAATACTGAATGGCTTGGTTATATAATCGTCGGCCCCGGTTTTGAATCCTGCAATTTTATCTTCCTTCATTGTTTTGGCAGTGAGGAAGATAATAGGAATACTGCTATTCTGTTCACGGATTGTTTTGGCAATGGTGAAGCCATCTATTTCAGGTAACATCACATCCAATATACACAGGTCGAATTTCTCTTTTTTGAATTTCTCTAATGCAGTCTTGCCATCCTTGCAATACACAGCATTATAGCCATGCTGGTCTAGATTGTCAGTCGTCACAAAACCAAGATTGGTATCATCTTCTACGTACAATATTTTAGCTCCGTTGGCTTTCATGAAACAGTGGGTATTTCAATGGTAAATGTACTTCCATGTCCAGGTTCGCTTTCCAGTTTAATATGCCATTTATGCATACTTACTATGCTTTTTACATAACTGAGCCCAAGTCCGAAGCCTTTTACATTATGAATATTACCTGAAGGAACACGGAAGAATTTATCGAACACCTTCTTCTGGTATTCCTTGCTTATGCCTATGCCATTATCTTTTACAGATAGAAATAATTTTCTTCCTTCGTTTCTTGTGCTAATGGTAATGAGAAGTTCTTTATCGGAATATTTTATTGCATTATCTAACAGGTTAATAATAACGTTTATTAAATGTTGTTTATCTGCCTGTATAATGTGTTGTGCGGCGTTAAGTTCCAGCTTTATTTTTCCTTCCAGGTTCTCAACTTTTACATTAAATATATCTGTTGCAGTTTTTATTACCTCATTCAAATCCAATGTTTCTTTGCTCAACTTGAACTCATCTCTTTCAGCCTTGGCTGTTTGTAGTACGCGTTCCACCTGCTGGTTTAACCGTAATGCTTCTTCTTTAATTATTCCTGCGTAATTCGAAAGCCGTTTAGGGTCGTTTACAATTTCAGGGTTAGAAATGGTTTCAGAGGAAATAGCTATAGTAGATATAGGCGTTTTGAATTCATGGGTCATATTATTGATAAAATCCTTTTGGATTTCAGATAGACGCTTTTGTTTCAATATAATAAACATGGAATAGCCAAAGAATATAATTACCACTGATAGCAAGATAGACGTTAATACCCAGTTATCCATAGTGCCAACTATATAGCCTGACCTATCGGGGAAGTAAACGCCAAAGTAATAAGTGTATTTACCAAGCTTAGGAAGATTTATCGGGGCTTTGTTCCGTACTACTTTATCAGCACCTATGTAATTACCATATACCATTTTATCGCTGCTGCAATCATATATGCCATATTCAAAATCGGTATTTATGCCCATTTCCTGGAATTCGCTTATAAGATAATACTGAAGGGTTTTTGCATCAATAGTGTTATTGATGTTCACAGCGTAGTAGTTGGAGGAGACTTCATCTACAAGGTCCTGTGCCGGTAATGAAAATTGCCCGTAAACAGCTAATTTCTCAGCTACGTTACGCAAGGCAATCTGCATAGTTTGGTTGAACTGCTTCTCTTTTAAGTCGAAAGCTTTTCTCACCCAGTATATCTGCACCAGTATAATTCCTATAACGGAAATAGTGCCAAGAAGTATAACAAAGCGGATAGTATTCTTTCTCATTACCGCTAAGTTAAAAGGTTTCCCCGACTAAGGCGCTGACATTAACACATCATTAACACTTTGACGCATCATTTGGCAATGTTTTATTTTCCTGTTATATTTGCATAGAGAGTAACACTAGGAGAATGAGATTAAAGATTACTATTTTAATATTATTTATTACCAATTTAAGCCATGCACAAATTGGCTCTGGTAATAGTAAGTTCTGTATTGAAATAGCGCCACTTTCCTGGTTGGCGAACTTAGAGGGTTATTCATATCAACTGGGAACCGAATTTAGACTTGATAATCATTTGTCAGGATACGTGTCGGGCGAAGGTTATTTTCGGGGTGGTGATGGCGACAGGTCGAATAACGTGAGAGGTTATAATGTAAGGCTTGAACTTAAGTATTATTTTAATAGAGACGCCGGCGGACAATATGTTTCAATAGAAGGAATGTATAAGAAGCAAGAATTTAACTGGCAAGATTCTATTCATACTACACCTGCATACCAGACTACGTTTAGAGTATCAAAAGATGTGTCTTGTTTAACGGCTAAATATGGATGTCAGTTCTTACATAAAAGCAGAATTGTACTTGATTGTTTTGTTGGTTTGGGTGTTAGATTTAAAAATGTAACGACTACACTAACACAGCAGCAGGTTAATGGGTTGAAGTATAATGACGATTCCAGTTATGAATCAGATGAAATAGGATACCTGGTTAAACCGGGTATGTACGTATTGCCTAATCTTGAAGCAGGTTTTAAGATAGGTTACCAAATAAATTAATTTAGTATTAGTTACTTTTAACGCTAGTGTGGATCTGGCGTAACCGTTGGTGTTGGTACCACTGTTGGAGTCGGTGTTGGAGGTGTAACAGGCTGAGTTGGTGTGATGGGTGGAGGCGGAGTTACCGGTGGAGTTGGCACAATAGGTGGAGCTGGAACAGGTGGTTTATATGGCGGAGCAGGTACAACTGTTGGGGTTGGTAAAGGTTTTGGTGCCACGGTATTGGTTGTATTAAGATTATCAGGTGTAACAGTATTGGTAGGTTGTACGGTTGGCATCTGTGCCTTAGCACAACTTAATACTATGCAGAAAGAAAAGGTAAGCGGAAATAATATCTTGTTTTTCATAATGGGTAAAATTGCGCACATATAAGTATAAGGCTATTATACTTTAGTTACTAAATTTTGTAACATTCCCACATTAACAGGTCATTAACAATCATTGGCAATTCATTAACAGGCGAACGGTGATTGATCAGATATGTTTGCATCATAAACTTTTGCGCAGAGTTTAATTCATCAAACATTAATCATTTAAAAACAAACATCATGAAAAAGTTAATCACATCAATCGCACTTGCAATGGGGCTTATGTTTGCTCATAACACCAAAGCACAACAGACTGACCCTAATGCCCCTGTAATTAGTTTTGCAAACGACACTATTAATTATGGTACCGTTGCACGCAATGCCGAGGGCAACAGGGTATTTACATTTACCAATACGGGTAAAGAGCCTTTAATTATTGCCAATGTAAAACAAAGCTGCGGATGCACCACCCCAAAGGCTTGGCCAACTGCACCTATACAGCCGGGACAAACGGGTATTATTACTGTGCATTATGCAACCGACAGGGTAGGGCAGTTTATTAAGACATTAACTGTAACCAGTAATGCTACTGCCTCAAGTAAGGTTATCTATATAAAGGGTAATGTGTTGCCTGATGCTCCCACAACGGCCTCGGTAAATAAGTAAAGGCTATTAATAGTTAAAGGCACCTCTGAGAAATTGGGGGTGCTTTTTTTATCTTATTTCCACCATTTTTCATATTTTTTCTCCATCCTCTCGAACTTTTCTTCTCCCTTTTCATCTTTAAACAAATCCTTATACGATTCCCACCCATTATTTATATACTTTTCATTTGGGCAAAATTCACCTGTACCCCAATCAAAGTCTTTTGAAAAGGGGATTCTATAATCTCCCCAATTACAAGTTTCACTAACTTGATTTTTATACTCTTGCCATTTACCTGCAAACTGGTTATTACAAAACATATCGCAAACTGCCCCTATTGAATCATAGCACACTCTCCCCTTCTTATCTATAAACCATGCAGATGCGAAAGAGCCAGTAAAAACACCTGATTTTTCTTGTGTACTGTCTTCATAAAAGCAATAGTCTCCAAATAAGATTCCTCTTTTTACTGCACCCCAACCCGTTACTTCAGTGCCTAAATATTTATATAGTTTAATATTCGATATTTTAATTGTGCCTTTAAACCTACAAACATTATTTCTTGCCATAGTCTTTCCAATTACTGTATAAGAATAAGGGTTAGCAGAATCCTTCTTTACTTCTATAAATTTAATAAATAGCCGTTGGTAATTACTACCTATGAATCCATGTACGTCTTGATTAGGTGTGCATGTCCATATTGGTGAATAATTATAATGGCTGTATTTCTCTTTATAGTCCTTTTTATATAATGAAGTATCCGAATACCCTAATGATTCATTATCATTCCATAAAGCCCATTGAGTCTTAGTTTGTGCCTCCAGCCCAAATCTAATTAAGAGTATTATTATAGTTATATAAGTTTTCATTTCACCGAAACAAAAGTCTGCACTTCAGCATTAGCAGGGTTTTGGGCTTTGTCTCCATATACATCAAAATCAGCGGTATATTTTCTGTCAGGAGCAGATTTCCATATTCCAACCCAGGTATTTATAACGCAATCGGGTAATTTACCGCTCGATGTATATACATTGTATTTTGCAGCAGGTATAGCTTTACCGGTCATTCCCGCGGGTATGCTATCCAACGATTTTACTTTGCAGCCCAATATGCAGGTATAGGGCCCCTGGAAATCGCTTTCATAGTCGGTATACACGCAATATGTTTCATCAGATAGCCTGCCTGGTATTTTAGCTTTGGTATTTTCAATCATAAATTTTGTGAACAGGTCGCCAATATCTTTTTGCGATTTTGCTCCTTCATTTGTGGTACGTACCGATATGCCTATAACATAGAATTGGGGCAATTCCTGGTTTTTATGGTCTATTTTAACCGAATCACAAGAGGTTATAAATAAACAAGCTATAACAAGGTAAAAAAGGTTCTTTAACGTCTTCATAAATGGCTTAAATTAAGAAAGCTAATATAGGAAAAGGGCATATATAAGTAAAAAAGGCTTGGTATCATATTTTGCTTAAATTCGCTTACAACAAATTCATCACATCATGAGCATATTTAGTGGAATCTCTCACGAGTTAATTGACATTATAGAATGGACCGATGACTCTTCCGATACATTAGTTTGGCGTTTCCCACGCTGGCAGAACGAAATCAAGAATGGTGCAAAGCTGGTTGTGCGCCAGGCACAGGCTGCAGTATTCGTAAATGAAGGTAAAATTGCCGACGTGTATCAGCCCGGTACATATACCCTGGAAACAAACAATATGCCCATATTAACCACCCTGCGTGGATGGAAATATGGCTTCAATAGTCCATTCAAGGTAGAAGTGTATTTTGTAAATACCCGCCAGTACACCGATCAGAAATGGGGCACGAAGAACCCTATTATGTTGAACGACCCTAACTTCGGTATGGTTGATATTCGTGCATTTGGAACGTACGCTTTCCGTGTAGCTGACCCTAAAAAGTTCATGGAAGAAATTGTTGGAACCAATAGCGCATTCACTACTGAAGATATAGGCGGACAGTTAAAGAGCACTATGGTTAGCAAACTTACATCGGAACTTGCCAAGAGCGGTTTTGGTGTAGATAAATTCTCAGCTAACGTAGAAGAGATATCTGATTTCTGTAAGACCAAGGTAACACCTGTTTACGAAGGTTATGGACTTACACTTACCCAATTTGTATTAGAGAATGTTTCCATGCCTCCTGAAATTCAGAAAGAGATATACCAATACAGCAGGCTTGGTAAAGTTGATATGTCGAAGTTGGCACAAATGAATGCAGCAAATGCTATTCAAACTGCAGCGGCAAACCAGGGTGGTATTGCAGGCATGGGTATGGGCTTAGGCGTTGGTGTTGGCATGGGTAATATTATGGCTAACACTATGGGCCAGGCTACCAACCAAATGCAACAGCAGCAACAGGCAGCTCCGGCTCCGCCGCCAATTCCGCAAGCTATACAATACTTTGTGGCAGTTGATGGTAAGCAGACGGGCCCGTTCAATGAGCAACAACTTGCACAAATGGTGCAGGGTGGCACATTAACCCGCGAGTCTATGATATGGAAGAATGGTATGGCTGCATGGCAGCAAGCGGCACAGGTAGCTGAAACAGCAGGGCTGTTCAACAACGCACCTCCTCCAATTCCTTCGTAAGAAAAAGCTTATTACATAGTTTCGTCAGCGCTTGGGCCATACATTCCCGGAACAGGAACGCCTAATAGCCTAAGGTAAACGCTTAGCTGTCCCCTATGGTGAATAGAGTGGCTCAGTGAAAAGCTACGGATAACTCCAATGGTTGGCATAGTGAAGTAAACTTTTTCGCCCTGGCGCAATGTCCATGGTTTCATAAGGGCTTCATCGGTTGCGCCTTCCAGTTTCTTAATAGCTTCAGCAATATTTTTGTCGAATACACTAAGTACTTCTTCACGGTTTGTAGCAGCAGGTCCTGATTTCGGAACATTCGCAAAATCGAATTCATTCGCATCTAATGCCCTGCCAATCCAGATTGGATTCATAGCAATGTGAGCGCTAAGCCTTAAAAGCTCAGCAGACTTTTCGTGTGGCTTCCATGTATATTTATCGGTAGGAATACGTTCCAGCATTTTGCGGGTGTTAGCAGCTTCGTGCTTTAATTCCATTATCAGTCCTTGGTTAATTGCCATAATGAATTTGTTTTATATTATTGATTGAATTGTTTAATGTTTATTCAGGGCTAAAGCCCGACAACAATAATACGATTTTAACCCAAGACTTAAGTCTGGGGTAATCAAATGCTTTAGATATTAGGCTTTAGCCCTGATAAGGTTTAGTGTGCATCTGCAGGAAGCGCGACATTCTTCTTAAATTTCTGCAGGTATAGAAGTGGTATGCAGCAAAGCATAAATGTTCCTACGAAAAGGTACACATCGTTATAAGATAGGAGCAAGGTTTGTTTTATTACTGTGCCATCTATAGCCTGGTTAGCCATTTGCTGCGCCTGAGCCAGGGTATATCCTTTAGCAACGAAACTGTTTCTTATCATATTATAGCGGTCAGCAAAAGCGCCGTTGTAAATATTAATGTTAGAAAGCAGATTGCTGCGGTGTAATGCAATGCGATTGTTCAATACAACGGTACTTAATGCAATTCCAAATGAGCCACCAAGCTGACGCATCATATTATTCAAGCCTGTACCCTGTCCCATTTCTTTACCATGCAGGTCCTGCACGGCAAGTGTAGTAAGTGGAACAAAGAGTAGCGACATTCCTATACCACGCACAATTAGTGGCCAGAAAAAATTGCCGGTGCCGGATAATAGATTGGAACTAGCCATTAGGAATGAGAATACAAAGAATAGAACCATACCTACCGTTGACATAAACTGAGCAGGAATACCTCTTTTCAACATAGTGCCGACAAATGGCATCATAAGAATTGTGGCTATACCCCCCGGGAATAATAGCTCACCCGTCTGCAATGCGGTAAAGCCTAATAAGCTCTGGCAGAATATGGGGAACACGAATACCGAAACATACATGGCAAAGCCAAGCATGAAGGAGGTGAACATACCAATGGAAAAACTTCGGTGCCGCATAATACGGAAGTTCACCACAGGGAATTCGTAATGTAATTCACGCCAAATGAATGAGAGCAGGAACACAACCGATGTAACTAAAAGGATACACATGAAGGTTGAATGGAACCAGTCTTCTCGGTCGCCACGCTCTAACAGAACCTGTATGCTACCAACTGCAAGTGTAAGGAAGACGATTCCCCACCAATCGATTTTTTCCCCTTTTGAACTGGGGGGAGTTTTTTTAATGTATGTGACGACAAGAAAAACTGC